>CAMEOL010000032.1 GCA_945929765.1 uncultured Gemella sp. | reverse complement strand
AACATAAAACTACAATATACAGTAACAAATGAACAAATACTACGTGATTTCATGTGGGAGAACGAAATTTCAAAAAAAACGTTAACTCGAATAAAATTTGATAAAGACGGAAAAATTCTTGTTAATAACAAAGAAGAAAATGTACGTTACAAATTAAAAAAAGATGATATAGTAACGTTATTTTTGCCTAGTGAAAACTTCAGTGAGCATGTACGCTACTTTGATGAACCAATAAATATTCTCTATGAAGACGAATATTTAATGATAATAGATAAACCAAAAAATTTGCCAACAATACCATCACGAAATAACGACGAACAATCATTACTAGAAAGAATAAATTATTACTTCAAATCAAAAAAATTTAAAACGATCCCTCATGTAGTAACGAGGCTTGATAAAAATACCACAGGATTAGTATTAATCGCAAAACATAGACATATTCATGCCCAACTTAGCAAAATAAATATAGACAAATACTATTTAGCTTTAGCAACGGGAAAAACAGAAAAACATAAAATTATAGAGAAAAGAATAGCCAGAAAAAGCGACAGCATTATAGAACGTTGTGTTCAAGAAGACGGAGAATATGCGAAAACAGAATTAACACGAATAAAATATTACGAAGATAAAAATTTTAGTTTAATTAAATTAAAATTATTTACAGGGCGAACACATCAAATAAGAGTTCATTGTAGTCATCTAAACCATCCTTTATTAGGAGATGAGCTATATGGAGGTAAAATAAACTTAATAGATAGACAGGCGTTGCATTGTCATAATTTAAAATTTATACATCCGATAACAAAAAATGAAATTGATGTAAGTAGTGATTTACCTGAAGATATGAACGTTGTATTAAAGGAGAATATAATGAACGAAGGGCAGAAGATGTTTTATTCATTTATTATGGATAGAGTAAAAGTAGAAAATAAAACAGGAGCAGAACAAATGCTACAAGAAGGTTTTGATAAACAAAATTTAGGAGAATTTACATTAGAATACCTAGAGCAATACATTCCTAAAATGTTAGAAAATATTGTTCCAGAAAAAATAGAAGAAGTAAAAAATGCTATGGAAAGTTTTAAAAATAAAATTTAGCAAGAGCAATTAGCTAATTATTATGCAAATTTACTAATAAATAGTATAATAATGATAATAATAAAAGAAAGGTAGTTACTATGGCAGCAGAATTAAAAGATCGTGTAATAGAAGCATTAGAAACGGTAATAGATCCTGAATTAGGGATAGATATAGTTAATTTAGGTCTGCTTTATGATGTAAAGATGAATGATTCGGGTCACGCAATAGTTGAAATGACCTTGACATCAATGGGATGCCCGGTTGCTCCGCTAATAATAGAACAAGTAGAGATGGCTATGCTGACTGTTGACGAAGTTAACGAAGTAGATGTAGAAATAGTCTGGGATCCACCATGGACAAAAGATAAGATGTCACGTTATGCAAAAATAGCGTTAGGTATAGCAGATTACGAATAATAAAAACGTCTAGGTAGTTTTATTACTACTTAGACGTTTTTATCAATTTACACAGAGAATATAGCAACAATATAAGAAATATAGATAATCAAAATGTTAAGAAATGCTATAAAATAAAGGAAATTGTTGTGATAACTACAGTTTTTTAAAAAATTTTAAAATTTTTCGTTGTAGCTATCGACGCTACAACGAAAATAATTTATAATTGGTTGTAGTTGATGGAGCTACAACGAAACCTAGAACTAGAAACTAAAAAAACTAATTTTCAAAGTAGTTGATGTCAAGAAAAAATATAAAATTACAAACTTGGAGGATAAAATAATGAAAATTTTTGAGAAAGTAAATGGAAAAAAACTAGATGTGAGATATGAAGAGACAGGATACCATTTCCACATGACTTACCTTTCAGAAAGTGAACTAAAATGGGAAGCACAATTTGAAGTACCAGAAGGAGAAGATTCAGTAGGTATAGAAAAATATGAAGCGTACAAAATAGCTGAAGGAATATACAATATAAACTGGATAGAAGAGGCAGGATTAACAGTTTCACAAATTTTAGATTTTAATACTAATTCAGTATACGCATACTTAACTTGGGAAGAAGAAGGAGCTAGAGGAAATAGAGGATCATTATTACAAAAAGGTAAATTCGATTTACTATAATTTAGAAAAATAAATTTGATACTTTTCCTAAATTTATGTTATTATAAATAGACGAATAATATAATATTAAGGTGAATAATGAAATTTTCGAGTAGAATGACCATAGCAATGCATATTCTATTATATATAGTAGAATATCAAAACGAAGAAAAAATAACATCAGAAGTTTTAGCTGAAACAACAGGAGTTAATGCAGTAAATATTAGAAAAATATTAGCTCAATTAAAAGAAGCTAACTTGATTTCTATAAAAAAAGGGATAGGAGGAGCCTATCTAGAAAAAAAACCAAAAGACATAACTCTAAAACATATTTTTGATGCAGTAGAAGATAGTAAAAGTTTGATATTTAGCAAGCATGAACAACCTAATATCGATTGTCCAGTAGGGAGAACTATATCTGGTGTGCTAGATTCAGAATTAGATAAAGTGCAAAAAGCAATGTTCTTAGAAATGAAACAAATTACATTAAATGATATGTACAAAAAAATGAAAATTAATATAGAAAATATACAATGGTAAGAGATATGCCAAATGTTAAAGAATTGTATTATGATGTATTAATCTACAATCATTTTGAATATATAATAATATGTAGCGAAAAAGGACTATGCTATATTTCTTCAGAAAATAAAGACATAAATGGTATTAAACAATTATTAAATGCGGATACTATATTTCAAAACAAGCGTAAATTATCAATATATAAAAAACAATTGCTTGGTTACTTTAAAGGGGAATTATACAAATTTAATTTTGATCTAGACTTAAAAGGAACGTCATTCCAATTAAAAGTTTGGCAAGAATTGCAAAAAATTCCTTATGGAGTAACGACTACGTATCAAGACATAGCTGACAAAATAGGAGATCAAAGATCAGTTCGCGCGGTTGCAACAGCTATAGGAAAAAATCCATTGCTAATCGTTATACCGTGTCATAGAGTTATAGGTAAAGATGGAACATTACGAGGTTACCGAGAAGGACTTACGAAAAAAGGAATTTTACTAAATTTAGAAAAAAATTTTTTTAAAAAATATACGTCAAATGAAAACAATAAAGATTAACATTAATGCGTATAATCTAGTTATAATAAATAAATAAATGCAACATAATAACAAAAATTATGTTGCATTTATTTATTTATTAATGTATAATTTCATTAGAAATGAAAAAGGAGGATAGCTATGGAACTTTCTAATAGAGAGAAAAAAATAGTAAAAATAGTAAAGAAATATGCTCCGATAACAGGTGATGAAATAGCTAATGAATTATCTTTAAGTAAATCTACTATTAGAACAGAACTTGCTATTCTAGTTAAATTAGGCATATTAGAATCAAAAACTAATGTGGGATATTTTTATAATGGAGATTATGTAGGAAATAAAAACTATGATACATTAAAATCTACGAAAGTAGAAGAGGTTATGGGAGTTGCAATAACAGCTAAAGCCACTAATACTTTTGCAGAGGTAGTATCAATATTATTTTTACATGATATAGGGACGTTATTTATAGTAGATGAAGAAAATAATTTAGCTGGAGTAGTATCAAGAAAAGATTTATTAAAGATGTTGCTTGCTAACAGTAGTGAGCATAATCTACCTGTAGCGATGGCGATGACGAGAGTTCCAAATGTCGTATATTTACACGAAGGTGAAAGTATTGTAGATGCAATAAGAAAAATAATTACTCATGAAATAGATTGCTTGCCAGTAATAAAAGAAGAAAATGGAAAAAAAGTAATAGGTAGAGTATCGAAAACAACAGTAATTAGAACTTTGCTAGATGAATTGGAGGGATAAAATGATAAACATATACATCTTGTCAGATTCTTTAGGAAATACTGCTACAGATGTAGTAAGAGCGGGATTAGCACAGTTTGATCTAGAAATAGATGACTACATAATAAAAAAAATTCCAGGAATAGCAACCAAAGAAGATATAGATAATGTATTCGTAGAAATAAGGGACAACGATTTAATAGTACAAACAATCGTAACATCAGAGTTATCAAATTACACAAAAGAATTAGCAAAGAATAAAAATATAGTAGTAATAGACATACTCACAACTCTATTATCGACACTAGAAAGCAAATTTAATAAAAAAATAAAAAACCGCCCAGGAGAAATAAGAAAACTGGGAGAAAGTTACTTCAGGAGGGTCGATGCACTAGAATTTGCAGTTCGTTATGACGACGGAAAAGATGTTAATGGTTTGTTAGAAGCAGATATAGTAATATTAGGGGTATCAAGAACATCAAAAACACCTTTAAGTATGTATTTAGCGAACAAAAATATAAAAGTAATGAACTTGCCGTTAGTACCAGAAATAAGCTTACCAAAGCAAATTTTTGAAATAGATAATAGAAAAATAATAGGACTAACAACTTCTATCGAACATCTTAACGGAGTTCGTTCAGAAAGATTAAAATCTTTAGGAGTTATGGGAGATAATAGTTACTCTACAGAAATGCGTATTTTTGAAGAATTAGAATATGCTACAGAGATAATGAAAAAATTAAATTGTCCGATTATTAATGTTCAAAATAAAGCGATAGAAGAAACGGCAGAAATAATAATAGACATAATAAAAGAACGTGGTCTAAATATAACAAATATCTAGAATTATGAGTACAATTAGCTGAACGATAAAAGCTCAAAGTTAATAATTAATTATAAATAGAAGTGTATTAATTTCTAAATGGCATTTCGAAAGTTTTTTCGAGATTTAGTAAACTTCGTTTATGATAATTGATTGATAATAAATTACGATTTTTAGTTGATGTTTAGAAAGAAAAAAATAAAATAAGGAAATAAATATATCAAGGGGAAAAATAATATGACAAAATTTGTTTACAATTTTACAGAAGGTAATAAAGAAATGAAATCTTTATTAGGAGGAAAAGGGGCGAACTTAGCAGAGATGAGTTCATTGGGAATTAGCGTTCCTCCTGGATTTACAATTACGACAGAAAGTTGTAATGATTATTATGACAACGGAATGCGTATAAAACCAGAAATCATAAAACAAATAAATGAACAATTAGAAGTGTTAGAAAAAACAATGGGGAAACAACTGGGGAGTTTAGAAAATCCGTTATTAGTATCGGTAAGAAGTGGAGCAGTATTTTCGATGCCTGGTATGATGGACACTATCTTAAACTTAGGGTTAAATGATGAAACTACAATAGTGTTGGCGAAGAAAAATAACGATTATCGTTTTGCTTATGACAGCTATAGAAGATTTATACAAATGTTCTCTGACGTAGTAATGGATGTCGAAAAATACAAATTTGAAGCGGTTCTATCTCGTGTTCGTCAAGAAAATGGTTATGAACAAGATAGCGAAATGACAGCAGAAGATTTATTTAAAGTAGTAGAAGAATTTAAGAAGATTTACAAAAAAGAAATAGGAAAAGATTTCCCATCAAATGTAAAAGAGCAACTTATGCTAGCTATAGAAGCTGTATTTAAATCATGGAACAACAACAGAGCAAAAGTATATCGCCGTTTAAATGGAATTAGTGACAAACTAGGAACAGCTGTAAATATTCAGGCAATGGTATTTGGTAACATGGGAGATGACTGTGGAACAGGAGTATGCTTCAGTAGAAACCCAGCTACCGGAGAAGATAAGTTGTTTGGAGAGTACTTAATTAATGCACAAGGAGAAGACGTTGTTGCAGGTATTAGAACACCAAAACCAGTAGCGGTACTAAAAGAAGAATTGCCAGAATTGTATGATGAATTACTAGCATTAACAAAAAAACTAGAGCATCATTACAAAGATATGCAAGATATTGAGTTTACAATAGAAAGTGGGAAATTATACATACTACAAACAAGAAATGGTAAACGAACAGCTCTTGCAGCAGTTGAAATAGCAGTATCTCTAGTAGAACAAGGAATAATTAGCAAAGAAGAAGCATTAATGCGTATTAGTTCAGATGACATTAACCAGCTTCTACACCCAACATTCGAACCATCAGCACTAAAACAAGCAACATTATTAACAAATGGTCTTGCAGCATCACCAGGAGCAGCAACAGGAGCAATATACTTTACTGCAGAAGATGCAGTAGCAGCTTCGGCAGAAAAAGATGTAATATTAGTTCGAGAAGAGACATCGCCAGAAGATATAGAAGGAATGGTAAGTTCACAAGCTATAGTAACTTCACGTGGAGGGATGACATCTCACGCAGCAGTAGTAGCTCGAGGTATGGGTAAATGCTGTGTATGTGGATCTCAAAATATGATAATTGACTATACTAGCAAAACTATGCGAGTAGGAGACACACTTCTAAAAGAAGGAGATATAATTTCGGTAGATGGAAGTAGTGGAAAAGTTTATCTAGGAGAAATAAAAAAATCAGACTCATCATTTACAGACAGCTTTAAGAAGATAATAGATTGGGCAGACGAAATACGTGAACTAAAAGTATTAGTGAATGCTGATAACGAAAGAGATGCAAAAGCAGGATTTGGTTTTGGTGCAGAAGGAATAGGACTTTGCCGAACAGAACATATGTTCTTTGAAGAAGATCGTATAAGTCTAGTTAGAAAAATGATTCTAGCAGCAAATGAAGCAGAAAGAAAAGTATTTTTAGATAAATTACAACCGATTCAAAGTGAAGATTTCTACAAAATATTTAAAGAAGCAGACGGTAAATCAGTTAATATTCGTCTATTAGATCCACCGTTACACGAATTTTTACCTCATGATGCAAAAACTATAGAAATTATAGCAAAAGAACTAGAAATTTCTGTAGAACAATTAGAAAACAAAATTAAGAGTATCGCAGAATTTAACCCGATGATGGGGCACCGTGGTTGCCGTTTAGGTGTAACATATCCAGAAATTTACTTAATGCAAGCAAAAGCAATTAGCCAAGCAGCAATAAGAGCAGAAAAAGAAGGAACAAAAGTAGTAGTAGAAGTAATGATTCCATTAGTAGGGATAAGTGCAGAATTAAAATACTTAAAAGATGCTATCGAAAACCTATTAGAAAAAGATATTCAACAATATGGAACAGCATTTACTTATAAAATAGGAACAATGATCGAAATACCACGTGCTTGTTTAGTAGCGGACAGAATAGCTGAACATGCAGAATTCTTCAGTTTTGGTACTAACGATTTAACTCAATTAGCGTTTGGATACTCTCGAGATGATGCCGAGAAATTTATCGATATTTATAAAAAGAAAAATATCCTAGAAAGTGATCCATTCGTTAATATTGACGAAAGCGGAGTAGTTGAACTTATGAAGATAGCTATCCAAAAAGCAAAAACGGTAAGACCTAATATAAAACTAGGAATTTGTGGAGAGCACGGAGGGGACGAAAAATCTATCGAGTCTGTAGGTAACATTGGACTTGACTATGTATCTTGTTCACCTTACCGAGTATTGATCGCAAAACTAGCTGCAGCAAAAACAGCTATAAAAAATAAAGGGATAGTATCAGAAAACACTAATAAATAATTATTAGGTTGTTAGAAAAATAAATAAATATAAAAAAGAGATGTGTTTTGCATCTCTTTTTTTGGGGCTGATTTTCCTTTTTTTTGGCTCTATGTCAAATACGGTTGTTAAAATAAAAACATTCTTACTCGGCGGTTAACCGAGTGCATAATAATGTTACATTCTATGTATAATAACAACCGCATTTATTATACAGTCTCCTTTTTGGCCAGCCCTTTATAATTAGGCTGTATAAGGAATGCAGCGGTTAAAAATATAGGATAATATTCTTATACAGTGCTTGTTCTTTGTTAAGAATATTTTTAACATATCATATTTGCTAGGGAGCCATTATTTCAACTGACATTCCTTATATTTATTATGCAGCAAAGAGTTATTAATTTTCTTTTATTATATTTACAGAAGAGTCTAGTTGGTAAATTACATCTTTTCGTTCGATTATAATTTTAGCACGTTTAGAAAGTTCTTCATTTTCTTTTATATCGTTTAATAACTCGTTGCTAGGATTTATTGCAACAGGATTTCCTACTCTATTTAGCATTCGATAATCACCGTGAGTATCACCATAGGCAAAAGAATTATCCAGATTAATGTTGTAAGTAGCTACTAATTCATCGATCATTTTATTTTTGCTTTCAGAATCCCACATAGGAATAACTTTTCCTGTAAACTTATCATCTTTCATTATATATCCACTACCGACACTAAGAAAAGCTCCGTGTTTTTTTCCCATTCTTTCAACTAAATAATCAGGACTTCCAGATATAAAAAATACTAAGTGCCCTTGATCCTTGTGAAATTTTATAATATTTCTCGTGAATTTATAAACACGATCAGCGGTTAATTTCATAACTTGGTCTGCAACAAAATCAAGAGTTTTTTTGTCTAAGTTAGTTATTGCCCGCACGTAAGACTCCGATAGTTCAAACAAATAATTATCATAATCTCCTGCACGATTGTCCCATTTTATGTATAGCTCACGAATTTCATCTATCCAAATTTTTTCGTCTAATACTTCGTATTTTATTAATTTTTTGAAATGTTCAGTCATTAAAGAATCTCTATACAATGTCCCATCAATATCAAAAAATGCAGCAATATTTTGTTTAGTCATAATATTACCTCCTTATTAATAAAACTAATATTAACATAATAAGGGGTAAATAGCAAACTAATACATTTTCAGAAAATTTTCAAAAATAACTAGAATATATTTAAATTGAGAAATTGCTAGTAAAATTTATAATAATATATATAATATGCTATAAAGATAAATATTAAACTTGGCGGTGTATAATCCACAAAGTTAATTCTTTGGAATCAGAAGAGCTAGAAGATATATTTAAAATAATAGACTACAATTCTTTTTGGTATATTTTGTAAATGTTAGAATAAAAGTGTAAATAAATTTCAAGATAAAAATGTACAAAAAA
>CAMEOL010000031.1 GCA_945929765.1 uncultured Gemella sp. | reverse complement strand
AATATTAAAAAATATAAATATAGATTTTTTAGAAAAAACATAAGTAAAATAGGTGAGTAATATGGAAGAAGTTATTTGTATAAAAATTCATAATAAATCAACGTATAATTATGTTAAGGGGAAAAATATTTCGGTAAATAAAAATGATAAAATAGTAATAATGATAGACAGCACATCTTATCTAGCGACGGTAATATTTAAAGAAAATTGTCCAAAAAATGATGTTTTTTATGAAAACATAGAGATACTAAGAAAAGCAACAGCTACAGATTTGACTACACAACGCACGTTAGATAATCTAAGTAATAAAATAATAGATAGTGTGTTAAATATTGTAAAAACCTTAGAACTAAATATGAAAGTAATTTCTGCTAATTTTTCATTAGATAGGACAAAGTTGTGCATAAATTATTATAGTGAAAATAGAATTGATTTTCGAGAATTATTACGCGAACTAGCATATATTTTTAGAACCAGAATAGAACTATATCAAGTTACAGATAGAGAATATAGTAGAGAATTAGGTGGCTTAGGACCATGCGGAAAACCTTTATGCTGCAGCATTTTTTTGAATGATTTTCATCAAGTATCAATAAAAATGGTCAAAGAACAAAATCTAATGTTTAATATGTCAAAGATTACTGGAGCATGTGGGAAGCTACTATGTTGCTTAAAGTATGAAAGTGACTATTATAGTAAGTTAGCAGAAAAATTACCTGAGGTTGGGTCACCTATAGTAATTAACGATAAGGAATATATTTTTAAAGATATAGATCCTATAAAAGAGATAATAGTGGTACAGCACAAAAATGAACAATTAATTATGGATTTAGGAGAACTAATAAAGGAATAAAAATAACAAATGACAAATTTAAAAGAAAGAATAGATAATTTATCAAAAAAATTTAAAATTATACAGCTTGAAGAGCACTATAGTATGTCAACTGATACATTTTTACTTGCAGATTTTGCAAATGTACCTATAAATAGTAAAAAAAATATAATTGAATTGTGTAGTGGAAATGGAGCAATTTCTATATTGCTTAGAGAAAAAAGTGAAGCGAAAATTACTATGTTAGAAATTCAAGAAGAGTTGGTACAATTATCTAGAAGAAATGTAACATATAACAATTTAAATAATATTGAAGTGGTACTAGGAGACATAAAAAAAATTAAAGAATATTTCAAACCATCTTCTTATGATTGTGTTATTTGCAATCCTCCTTATTTTCCTGTAAATAATATGCCAAAATTAAAAGAGAAAACTAATCATAGTATTTCTAGACATGAGATACTGTGTGATTTAGATGATGTTGTTAAAAGTATAAAGTATTTATTAAAACAGAATGGTAAATTTTATCTTGTTCATAGAACATATCGCCTAGGAGATATAATTGAATCTTGTTCTAAAAATAATTTAGGGATAAAAAGAATAAAATTTGGATATAGCAAAAAAAGTAGTGAGAATAGCAAGATAGTGTTAGTAGAGGGATCTATTTCAAAAGTAAGTGACATAAAAGTCGAGCAACCATTGTACATATATAATGAAGATGGAAGTTATACTGATGAAATGAAAAAGGTATATTATATTGATTAAGAGATACTATACATATGTTTTAGAGTGTAGTGATAGCTCTTTGTACATAGGTTATACTGTAGATTTACTTAATAGAATAAAAAATCACAATTCAAAAAAAGGTGCAAAGTATACTAGAGGAAGAACACCGGTAAAATTACTTTATTTTGAGGAGTTTTCTGAAAAGTCTGATGCTATGAAAAAAGAAGCTGCTTTAAAAAAATTAACAAGAGTACAAAAATTACAATATATATTAGATAATGAAAATGAACAAAGCTATCAAACTATAGAGAAAATAAATAAGTTAAAAGGAAAATAAAATGTTATATTTAGTAGCAACACCGATAGGAAATTTAGAAGACATAACTTTGA
Organism: uncultured Gemella sp.; assembly: GCA_945929765.1. Lineage (GTDB taxonomy): Bacteria > Bacillota > Bacilli > Staphylococcales > Gemellaceae > Gemelliphila. The sequence continues at coordinate 7,170 of CAMEOL010000031.1, read as the reverse complement.
GAGCATTAAAAACATTGGAAAGTGTAGATATTATTGCTTGTGAAGATACAAGAAACACACAAAAATTATTGCATTATTTTGAGATAAAAAATAAAAAATTAATAAGTTATCATGAACATAACGAAGAAAAAAGTAGTGACAATATAATAGAATACTTATTAAACGGGCATAAAGTAGCTTTAGTTTCTGATGCAGGATTGCCATGTATTTCTGATCCAGGGTATATTTTAGTGAAAAAATGTAGAGAAAAAGATATAGAAGTGACAGCTATACCAGGAGCAAACGCAGGGTTGACAGCGTTAATATCTAGTGGTATAGAATCTTATAATTATACATTTTATGGTTTTTTACCCCGAAAAAATAATGATTTAAGAAACAAACTAACAGAAATTATGATGCGCCAAGAAACATCGATATTGTATGAGTCACCGCATAGAATTTTGAATGTTATAGAGAAAATATGTGAAGTTGATTCAAGTAGAATTATCTCTGTGGCAAGAGAATTAACAAAAATGTACGAACAAATAGTTACAAAAACTGCAAGTGAAATATTAGATGAGTTTAATAACGAGAAGATAAAAACAAAAGGAGAATTTGTAATAGTAATATCTCCAAAGGAAATTGAATATGATGAAGTTAATAATTTGGATCTTGTTGCAGAAGTGTTAAAACTTGTAGAATCAGGGATGAAAAATTCAGAGGCAATTAAAATTGTGGCAAAAAAATATAATATAAATAAACGTGAGGTTTATAATTTATATCATGAAAAATATATATAGTTTATTATTAGTTAATTTACTAATTATTATAAACATGATTTTATTAATAATTCAAGAAGAAAATAAATTATTTATTTTAAGCATAATTTCTATATTACTTTTAGTCAATATTTATTTAATTTACAAAAAGAGTAATAGCTTTGATAAAAAAGAAGAAAAAAAGAAGCTTATGCTTCATAAAATAAAAAATTCGCTATCTATCATTTTGGGCTATAGCGATGCTTTTAATGATAATATTATTACAAAAAAGCAGTTAGATGAAAATTTAAACAGTGAAATAGAAAAAATTATTGAGGTTATAAAAGAAGAAATATACAGAAAGTAAATTTATTGACGGGTAACTTTATTTATGGTATACTTTTCTTAAAGTAAATAAACTAACTTAAAAGAGTGGTGGATTTAAATTCTTCCGCTCTTTTGTGTTGAATAAAGATAAGAAAGAGGTGTTACATGAGAATAGTAGAAGAAGTAAAAGTATTAGCTCAAAAAAAAGTAGAAAATACGGAATACACTCTATATGATGTGGAATATGTTAAAGAAGGGACTGAATACTTTTTAAGAATTTATTTTGATAAAATTGGTGGCTTAACGTTAGATGATTGTGTTCATCTGAGTGAATTGATGGCAGAAGAACTAGATAAAAAAGACTTAATAGAAGATAAATACTATTTAGAAGTTAGTTCTCCTGGAATTGAGAGGGAGTTAAGAAATCTAGAGGAAATAAAGGACTCTGAAGGAAAATATGTTTATATAAAAACATATGAGAAAGTTGATAACGAGAAAGAATTCTATGGTGATTTGATATCGGTAGAAAATGAAAATATAGTTATAGACTACAAAGTAAAAGGAAGAAGTAAAAAATCAACAATAGACTATAAAAAAATTGCAAAAATTCGCTTGGCGGTTAAATTTTAATAATAAGGAGAAAAAAAGATGAGCAAGGCATTGCTTAAGGCAATTGATGTAATAGAAACAGAAAAAGGTATTTCAAAAGAAATATTATTCGAAGCAATAGAAATGGCACTTTTATCAGCATATAAGAAAAACTTTAATGCATCTAAAAACGTTAGAGTTGACTTTAATAGAACAACAGGTGAATATAAATTTATTATAAGAAAAGATGTTGTAGAAGAAGTATATGACGATAGAATAGAATTTGCACTAGAAGAAGCTTTAAAAATTAATCCAGCATATGAAGTAGGAGATATTTATGAAGAAGTAGATATGCCAAGTGACTTTGGACGAGTAGGAGCTCAAGCAGCAAAACAAGCATTAATGCAAAGATTACGAGATGCAGAGAAAGAAGTTCTTTATAAAGAATATATAGAATATGAAGGAGAAATTCGTTCAGGATACATCGATAGAGTAGATTCTCGTTATGTGTACGTAAAATTAGGGAAAATCGAAGCTATATTAGGCGAAAACGAAAGAGTACCTGGAGAAGTGTATATCCCACAGTCACCTATTAAAGTATATATAGCTAAAGTTGATAATCCGACAAGAGGAAGCAAACCACACGTGCTAGCTTCTAGATCACACCCAGACTTTATTAAGAGATTATTTGAACAACAAGTTCCAGAAATATATGACGGAATTGTCGAAATAAAGAGCGTTTCTCGTGAGGCGGGAGATAGAACAAAAATAGCAGTACATTCAGAAGATAGTAATGTAGATTCAGTAGGAGCATGTGTAGGTCCAGCCGGAGAAAGAGTACGAGTTATTGTAGAAGAATTACATGGCGAAAAAATTGATATCGTACCGTGGGATAAAGAGATAGATAAATTCATAACTAATGCACTGGCACCAGCAAAAGTAACTAATATAACAATTGATGAAGAAAATAAAATAGCAACTGTTGAAGTTTCAGAAGATCAATTATCATTAGCAATTGGTAAAAAAGGACAAAATGTCCGTTTAGCAGCAAAACTAACAGGTTGGAAAATTGATATTAAGACTACTCAAGAATAAGGAGCATAGTTATGAAACAAAGAAAAATTCCAAGCAGAAAATGTATACTAACAAATGAAATGTTTCCCAAAAAAGATTTAATACGTATAGTAAAAAATAAAGAAGGGGAAATTTCAGTTGACGTAACAGGAAAAAAAGCAGGACGTGGAGCTTACGTAGTTTCAGAATTAGAAGTAATTCAAAATGCAAGAGATAAAAAAAGACTTGAGAAATTTTTTGAAGCTACATCAGAAGAAATGGAACCTATATATAACGAAGTAATTAGGTTAATATATAGAAAGTCGATACCGAAAAAATAATGAAGCAAAAATCATTAAATTTATTAGGACTAATGACTAGAGCTGGAAAAATAGTTACTGGTGAAGATCTAATAATAAAAAATATACAAGAGAAAAAAGTTAAATTGCTTGTTATTGCATCAGATTGCGGTAAAAATAATTTAAAAAAATTAACAGATAAAGCGAAATATTACGGTACAGAGTTTTGCGTGATTTTTAGCACAGAAGAAATAAGCAGAGCAATTGGAAAAGAAAACAGAGTAGCATTAGCTATAACTGATACAGGATTTAGTAAAAAATTAAAAGAATTATTAAAACAAGGAGGATATATCGATAATGAAGAAAATTAGAGTACATGAATATGCTAAGCAAGTAGATAAATCTTCAAAAGAAATAATAAAAGTATTAAAAGAAGCTAATATAGAGGTAGCAAGTCATATGTCTATGTTAACAGAAGAAGGAATTGTAGAATTGGAAAAAGTGTTCAATAAACAAGAAGAACCTAAAGAAAAAAATAAAAAACATAAAAATAAAAATATAGAAGACTATGATTTAGAAAAAACTCAAAATCAAAGTAAAAAAAATAAAAAGAAAAAAATAAAAAAAGAAAAAAATAAAAAAAATAAACAGCAACAACCAGCGATGATTGAAGTTCCTACAGAAGAAAATATCAGCGAAGATACAATCTTAGTAAAAGAAGGTATGACTGTTGGAGAATTAGCAACAGTATTAGGAATAACATCAACTGAGTTAATAAAAAAATTATTTGTTGAGTTAAAAATAATGGCTAATATAAATCAGTCATTAACATTAGAACAAATCGAATTAATTGCCATGGATTATGGAAAAGAAATTCAACAAGAAGTAGAGATAAATAAAGAAGATCTTGATGTTTATTTTGAAGTAGAAGAAGATGATAAAAATACAAAAGTACGTCCACCGATAGTTACAATTATGGGGCACGTAGATCATGGAAAAACTACTTTACTAGACACTATACGTAATACAAAGGTAACTGCAGGAGAAGCTGGAGGAATAACACAACATATCGGAGCGTATCAAGTACGTGTAAATGATAGAAAAATTACATTTTTAGATACACCAGGTCACGCAGCATTTACAACTATGCGTGCACGTGGAGCACAAGTAACGGATATTACTATTTTAGTAGTTGCTGCAGATGATGGAGTAATGCCACAAACAATAGAGGCGATAAATCATGCAAAAGCAGCAGAAGTTCCTATTATAGTAGCAGTTAATAAGATGGATAAACCGCAAGCTAACCCAGACAAAGTAATGGGAGAACTTGCAGAAAGAGGATTAACTCCAGAAGATTGGGGAGGAGATACAATTTTTGTTCCTATCTCAGCTTTACAAGGAGAAGGTATAGATGATTTATTAGAGATGGTTCTTTTAGTAGCAGATATGCAAGAAATAAAAGCTAATCCTAATAGACTTGCTTTAGGAACTGTAATTGAAGCTAAACTTGACAAGGGACGTGGAGCAGTAGCAACATTATTAGTTCAAAGCGGAACATTGAATGTAGGTGATCCTATCGTAGTAGGAAATACATTCGGTCGTGTTCGTGCAATGATTAATGATAGAGGGAAAAATATTAATTTAGCAAAACCGGCTACACCAGTAGAGATTACAGGATTGCAAGATGTGCCTAATGCTGGCGATAGATTCGTAGTATTCGGTGATGAAAAAACAGCTAGATCAATAGGGGAAACTCGTCAACAACAATATATAGAAAGTCAAAGACAAAACAATTCAGCAGTTTCATTAGATACATTATTCGAACAAATGAAACAAGGAGAAATGAAAGATCTTAATGTTATAATAAAAGCTGACGTTCAAGGATCAGTAGAGGCATTAGCAATGTCGTTAGCAAAAATTGACGTTGACGGAGTAAACGTTCGTATCATTCACACAGGAGTAGGAGCAATAAACGAATCAGATATAACATTAGCACTAGCTTCAAGTGCGGTTGTAATAGGATTTAATGTTCGACCTGATAACAATGCTAAACAAATGGCCCAAAACGAAAATGTAGATATACGACTACATAGCATCATTTATAAAGTTATAGAAGAAATTGAAGCAGCTATGACAGGATTATTAGATCCAGAATTTAAAGAAAAAGTTATAGGTTTAGCAGAAGTTCGCCAAGTATACAAAGTTTCTAAAATTGGAACTATTGCAGGAGCATACGTAACAGAAGGAAAAGTATCTCGTGATGGAAAAGTACGAGTTATACGTGATAGTGTAGTTATTTATGAAGGTGAAATTGATACATTAAGAAGATTTAAAGACGATGTAAAAGAAGTACAAAGTGGATATGAATGTGGAATGACAGTAGAAAATTATAACGATATTCGTGAAGGTGATATTTTCGAAGTGTTCATTATGGAAGAAGTTAAAAGATAATATCAAAAGAAAGGGTCACTATGTCAGAATTAAGAGTTAATAGGTTGGGAGAACAAATAAAAAAAGAAATTACATTCGTTCTTGCAACAAAAGTCAAAAATCATGACTTAGGATTTGTTACTATTACAGAAGTAAAATTAACGGGTGACTATTCCCAAGCTAAAGTGTATTATACTGTCCTAGGTGGAGAAAAAGAAAAACAAAAAACAAAAGAATCACTTGCGAAAATAAAAGGTTTTGTTAAATCAGAAGTTGCAAAAAAAATAAAAGTACGTAAATTTCCTGAACTGATTTTTACTTATGATACTACTAGTGAGTATGCACTGCATATTGAGAGTCTAATTGCAAGTGTAAACAAAGGAGAGAAGTAATGTTACAAGTTACAAACTTAGGTCTGCGATTTGCGGACAGAAAACTATTTGAAGATGTAAATATTAAATTTACGAATGGTAATTGTTACGGTTTAATAGGAGCAAACGGAGCGGGGAAAACAACATTCTTAAAACTTTTATCAGGAGAAATAGATTCACAACAAGGGCACGTTTCATTAGGTAAAGGGGAACGTCTAGCAGTGTTAAGACAAAATCATTTTGCTTATGAAGAGAATCAAGTAATAGATGTTGTTATGATGGGTCATGAAAAGTTATGGGACGTCATGAACAAAAAGAATGCAATTTACATGAAAGATCCGTTTACAGAAGAAGATGGAATTATTGCAGCAGAGTTAGAAGCGGAATTTGCTGAAATGGACGGTTGGAATGCAGAAAGTGATGCAGCTCAACTTTTAGAAGGACTAGGAATATCAAGTGAAATTCATTATTCGTTGATGAGTGAATTAGATAACTCACAAAAAGTAAAAATACTTCTTGCACAAGCACTATTTGGTAATCCAGACGTTTTATTACTTGATGAGCCTACTAACGGTCTTGATATAAGTGCAATACAATGGTTAGAAGAGTTTTTAATAAACTTTGAAAATACAGTTATAGTAGTAAGTCACGATCGTCACTTTTTAAATAATATTTGTACGCATATTTGTGATTTAGATTTTGGAAAAATTCAATTATATGTAGGAAACTATGATTTCTGGTACCAATCAAGTCAATTAGCACGAAGAATGCTTGAAGATTCGAATAAGAAAAAAGAAGAGAAAATAAAAGAATTACAAGAATTTATTGCTCGTTTTTCTGCGAATGCGTCAAAATCAAAACAAGCTACTAGTAGAAAAAAAATGCTTGATAAAATTACACTTGATGATATTAAGCCAAGTAGTAGAAGATACCCTTATGTAAGGTTTACACCAGATAGAGAAATAGGAAATGATTTATTAGTTGTTGATAATATAAGTAAAACAATTGATGGAAAAGAAGTTCTAAAAAATGTTAGTTTTACAGTCAATCCAAACGATAAAGTAATATTGTTAGGAGATGAATTAGCAAAAACAACATTACTTAAAATTTTAGCAGAAGAGATCGAACCAGACAGCGGAACGATAAAATGGGGAATAACTACATCAAGAAGTTATATGCCAAAAGACAATTCTTCTTATTTTGACGGACTTAAGCTTTCTTTAGTAGAATGGTTAAGACAATATGCTTCACCTGAAGAGGAGGCAGAGGCATTCCTAAGATCTTTCCTAGGACGTATGTTATTCTCAGGAGAAGAAGCCCTAAAACGAGCTAACGTTCTATCAGGGGGAGAAAAAATGCGTTGTA
>CAMEOL010000030.1 GCA_945929765.1 uncultured Gemella sp. | reverse complement strand
ATATATTGGATAACGATGGAAAAATATTAGGTTATGATTCTAGTATTGATTATTCAAATGAACGATTAGATGATATGATAAAAACAGGAAGAGTAACGGATAAATATATCGAAGCGGCGTTAAAAGTTTATTCTACAAAAGTAGATATTCCTTTTAGACATGAATTATCAATCTTTCCAATAGAAGAAGAAGAGAGATTTGATGGAAGAACATTTACTGTTATTTTGCCAGTAAGAGGAGCAGGCGAAAGATTAGGAACATTAGTTATCGGGAAAATTGGAGAGAATTTTAACGAGGATGATTTGGTTCTAGCAGAATATGCTTCTACGGTAGTAGGAATAGAAATTCTTCATGAAAAACAAGATAAAGAAAAAAATATTGCACGTGATAAAGATCTTGTTGTAATGGCTATTAGTTCATTGTCATATTCAGAAAAAGAAGCAATTGAACATATATTTAAGAATCTTGACGGGACAGAGGGATTATTGATTGCTAGCAAGATTGCAGATAGAGTAGGAATTACACGTTCGGTAATAGTAAATGCGCTAAGAAAATTAGAAAGTGCAGGAATAATAGAATCAAAATCTTTAGGTATGAAAGGAACTTATATTAAAGTTCAAAAAGAATACTTCCTGGAATATATTTTCAGTGGAGAACAAATTTAAATACGATGATTAAGACGGTATATAAAGAAATTTTACAGGGAATTAACTTCGTGACTGAAAGAGTTATAAAAGGACTTTATATATTTTCAGCTTATGAGTAATTGTATAAGCTTTTAGTGAGTACAATCGTTAGTTTGCGTTAAAAACTTATTATGAGGAGAAAGTTTAACTTTCTTAAATAAGGGTGGTACCACGAAAAATTCGTCCCTAGTGCGTAAGCACTAGGGATTTTTTATTAATAATATGATAGGAGATTAAGATGAATTTAGAAACAATAAAACAAGAATATCAAAATCTAGTAAAAGACATTCAAGATGAGAAGGCACTTTATGAGTTGAGAGTTAAATTTTTAGGAAAAAAAGGTAGCCTAACAGAAATAATGAAAGGAGCAAAAGATTTAACTCCAGAAGAAAGACCAGCATTTGGAAAAGCAGTTAATGAGGTTAAAGAATTTATAAATAATCATTTAGAAGAGACAAAACAAAAGTTGATAGATGCAGCTATTAATGCAAAACTTGCTAGCGAAGAAATAGATGTTACTTTACCTGCAAAAAAAGAAGTTGTTGGGGGTATGAATCCTCTTAATAAAGTAATAGAAGAAATAGAAGAGTTATTTATTAATATGGGATATTCTATAGCTGAAGGACCAGAAGTTGAAACAGATAAATTTAATTTCGAAATGTTAAATTTACCAAAGGATCATCCAGCTAGAGATATGCAAGATTCGTTCTATATTACAAACGAATTGCTAATGCGTACCCAAACATCACCTGTTCAAGCTCGAGAAATGTTAAAAGCTGAAGGAAAAGGTCCGATAAAAATAATTTGTCCTGGGAAAGTATTTCGTAGAGATAATGATGATGCAACACACTCTCATCAATTTACACAAATAGAAGGGTTAGTGGTAGATAAAAACATTACTTTTGCCGATTTGAAAGGAACATTAGAATATTTAATTAAATCATTATTTGGCGAAAACAAAAAAATTCGTCTTCGTCCAAGTTTCTTCCCATTCACAGAACCGTCAGTAGAAGTTGATATTTCTTGGGGAAATGAAGATGATGAAGAGAATATTAAATGGTTAGAAATATTAGGAGCAGGAATGGTCCATCCTAATGTGTTAGAAATGGCAGGTTTTGATCCTGAAATTTACTCAGGATTTGCCTTTGGAATGGGACCTGAACGTATAGCAATGCTAAAATACGGAATAAGTGATATAAGAAGTTTCTATACGAATGATATTAGATTTTTAGAACAATTCAAGACTACTCGTAACGATTAAAGGAGAAAATGATGTTATTAAGTTATAAATGGTTAAATGAATATATAAATATTGACGATAATGCAGAAAAATTAGCGGAAAAAATAACTCGAGGTGGCTTAGAAGTAGAAGAAGTAATTCGTCTTAATGAAGAACTGTCAGGATTAGTAGTAGGCTACGTAGTCTCAAAAGAAAAACATCCAGATGCAGAAAAACTAAATGTTTGTAAAGTAGATGTAGGAAATGAAGAATTGTTACAAATAGTATGTGGAGCACCTAATGTTGAAGCAGGGCAGTATGTAATTGTAGCTACAGTAGGAGCAAAATTACCCGGAATAAAAATAAAAAAAGCAAAATTACGTGGAGTAGAATCGCAAGGAATGATTTGTTCATTAAAAGAACTAGGGTTTAATCAATCAGTTATTCCGAAACATTCTCAAGATGGTATATTTGTGTTTAGTTCGGAACAAAAACTAGGAATGGATATAGTTGAATTATTAAATCTTAATGATTCAATAATTGATATTTCTATAACTCCTAACAGAGCCGACGCTCTTAGTATGAGAGGATTAGTTTATGAAGTAGCAGCTTTATATGGTAAAAAATCTAATTTTAAATCAGAATTAGAAAATAAAAAATATTGTGATACAAATATAGCAGTAACTATAGAAAGTGATAAATGCCCTACATATTATGCGCAAGTAGTTAAAAATATAGAAGTAAAAGAATCACCGTTATGGTTACAAACAAAACTTATGAATTCAGGCATTAGACCAATAAATAATATAGTAGATATTACAAATTATGTTCTACTTGAGTTTGGTCAACCTATGCATGCTTTTGACAAAGACTTATTAGGGAATAATATTTTAGTAAGACAAGCAAAGGAAGAAGAAAAGTTAGTAACATTAGATGGAGAAGAACGTACATTAACTAGTAATGATTTAGTAATAACAGATGGAACAGAGCCTGTAGCATTAGCAGGAGTTATGGGAGGGAAAGATACAGAAGTAAACAACGGAACAACTAGCATTATTCTAGAGTCGGCATATTTTAATCCTATTTCTGTAAGAAAAACGTCTGCATATCATGGATTGAGAAGTGATTCTTCAGCAAGATTCGAAAAAGGAATAGACCCAAAATTACAATTGTTAGCTTTAGAAAGAGCAGTAGAATTAATATTAGAACTTTGTCCACAAGCTGAAGTAGAACAATATGTAGGTAAGCAACAAGAAATAATAGAGAAAGAAATAACAGTTTCTACAGAATATTTAAATAATATTTTAGGTTTGTCTTTATCTTCGAAAGAAATAGAAGATAAATTATTAGCTTTAGGATTCTCGGTTAAAAATAACAATTCAGAATTAGTTATAAAAATTCCGACAAGAAGACCAGATATTACGATAAAACAAGATATTGCAGAAGAAGTTGTTCGTTTATATGGTTATGATAATGTGCCAGCTACATTACCTAAGTTTACTAAGGCTACAAAAGGTGGATTAACATATAAACAAAAAATGATTAGAGAATTACGTAGAGCTTACTTAAATGTCGGTTTCTCAGATACGATAAATTATTCACTAGTTTCAGAAGAAGAAGCAAGCCAGTTTACGCAAGAAAAAAATATTAATGTGAAATTGCTAATGCCTATGACTGAAACTCACTCTACGCTTCGTCAAAGTTTAATACCAGGATTGCTAAATACAGTATCATATAATTTAGCGCGTCAACAAAAAAATCTAAAATTTATAGAAATAGGCCGTGTATTCTTTGGAAGTGGAGATGAAGATATTCAACCGAAAGAAGAACTATATCTATCAGCAGCTTTAACAGGAAAAGAACAATTAACAAAATGGCTAAAAGAAGAGAAAGACATAGATTTTTATAGCGCAAAAGGTTATTTAGAATTATTATTCGATAAATTAGGTATAACAGAAAATATTACTTACGAAAAAGCTAGTATAGAAAAGATGCATCCAGGACGCACAGCGAATGTTATATATAAAGGAGAAATTATAGGATTTGTTGGAGAGGTTCATCCTATGTATGCAAGAGAAATAGATTTAAATACTACATACGTATTTGAAATTAATCTAGATAAAGTAATATTTAATGAAAAAGTAAAACCTTTATATAGTGAGATATCTAAATATCCGATGGTAACGCGTGATATAGCTCTATTAATAGACAAAAAAGATGAATTTAGAAATATAGAAAATGTTGTTTTATCAATAAATAATAAATTAATCTCAAAAGTAGAGTTATTCGATATTTATGAAGGTATAGGATTACCAGAAGATAAAAAATCAATAGCTATAACTGTTACGTATAGTGATAAGGAAAAAACTTTAAACGAAGGGGAAATAAACAATGCCCATAATAAAATAGTTTCTGAATTAGAATCGTATGGTGCAATTATTAGGTAATGATAATGGCAATAACAATATTATTAATTTTATCTTATTTATTAGGATCAATTCCGTTTGCCTTAATAATAGGAAAAGTATTTTTTGGGAAAGATATTCGTAAAATGGGAAGCGGAAATTTAGGTACAACAAATATGATTAGAAATCTAGGTAAGGCAGCGGGACTAACAGTCTTTGTCCTTGATTTTGGAAAAGGATTTCTAAGTATGTATATAGCTAGTTTATTTTTAGGTGAAATTAACTATATATCAATATTTGGAGCAATGGCAATGATAGGACATGTTTTTCCAGTTTTTGCTAATTTCAAAGGTGGAAAAGCAGTAGCAACAGGATCTTCAATATTTGTTTATAACTATCCTTTTTTAGCATTAGCTTTAATAATAATCTTCTTTACAGTTTTGTTTTTAACGGGATATGTTTCTTTAGGAAGTATAATTATTTCATTAGTTGGTGCAATTTATGTTGCTATTTACGGTGTAGGGATCGATAGGTACGTAGTAACAATTATGTGTTTACTCGTAGTTCTTCTTCACAAAAAAAATATAGTTAGAATAAAAAATGGGACAGAAAATATTTCTAAACTAAAAATTAATATAAAGAGGTAAAAATGGTAGAAATAATAGATGGGAAAAAAATAGCTGCAGAATATCGTAGCAACATAAAAAAAGAAGCTTTAAAATATAGAGAAAAAGGTATAATTCCAACTTTGGCAGTAGTATTAGTTGGGGACAATAGAGCATCAAGAAGTTATGTAAATTCAAAACATAAAGCTTGTCTAGAAAATAGTATAAATTCTATAAAAATTGAACTTCCAGAAACATTATCTGAATTAGAATTATTAGCGGAAATAGAAAAATTAAATAATGATTCAAGTGTGCATGGTATTTTAGTACAATTACCTTTACCAAATCATATTAATTCAGATCATGTTCTAGAAAAAATTAATCCTAATAAAGATGTAGATGGTTTTCATCCTATTAACGTAGGGAAGCTTGCTGTAGGTAAAGCTGAGTTAATTCCTTGTACACCATTAGGTATTATGAAATTAATAAAATCTACTAATATAGAAATAGTAGGGAAAAATGCACTAGTGATTGGTCGTTCGAATATAGTTGGAAAACCTGTAGCTAATTTATTATTACAAGAAAATGCCACTGTCACAATAGCGCACTCAAAAACTTCTAATTTAGACGAATTAATAGCAACAGCAGATATTATTGTTAGTTGTGTAGGAATAGCACATTTTTTAACAGGTGATAAAAATTACAAAGAAAATTGCTTAGTGATAGACGTAGGTAATAATTACATTGAAGATAAGTTAGTAGGAGATGTAGACTTTAATAATGTAAAAGATAAAGTTAGCTATATTTCGCCTGTCCCTGGTGGAGTGGGCCCTATGACAATAACTATGCTGATGGAAAATACATTGACGGCACTGAAATTATCGTTTGATTAATCATAAGTAAAATAATTAACTAAAAGAATAGTGTTATAAGTTAAAAAAGAGATAATTTTATAAAAATTTAAAATCTAACTACGAAGACTAGTAATTGTCTTGTGGTTAGATTTTTTTGTTGTATAATAAATACGGTTGAAATATAAAAACATTCTTACACAACGGATAACCGGGTGCATAAGAGCGTTACACTTTATGTTTGACAATCGTATTATTATAAAGCTGATGTTTGCACATAAAAATAATATAAAAAGTATAAAAATAATGATTATAAATAATTTTTTTGTGATATAATATATTTGTTATAACAATTATAATCTAAAAAAATATTAACAACACAAATTTATTTAAGGAGAAGTTATGAACCAAGCTATTTTAGTAATGACATACGGAAGTCCAGAGCAATATACTTTTGAAGGAATAGCACAATTTTTTACAAACATACGACGAGGTAAGAGACCTTCTGATGATGAGATAGAGCATTTATATAATAGCTATAAAGCAATTGATAAATCCCCACTTCAACAAATCACGAAGAACACGGTAGAGTTATTACAAAAAAATTTAAATGAATATAAAATATATTTTGCTAATAAATTTTCTAATCCATTTATCCAAGACGTAATAAAAGAAATGGAAAACGACGGTATTGAAAAATGTATATGTTTAATTTTAGAACCTCAGTATTCAATTTATTCTATAATGGGGTATGAACGATTTATAAGTAGTTCAAAAATTAAATTTAATTTAATTAAAGAATGGTATAATGAGCCTAAACTAATAGATTACTGGGTAGAAGAAATAAGAAAAATAATTGATCAAATAGGAGATCAAAGTTATAAAGTTATTTTTACAGCTCACAGTGTACCGGTAATAGCACAAGAGTACGGAGATCCATACATAGAACAAGTAGAAAAAATGATACGTATAATAGCAGAAGAGTTAGAGTTATCTACAGAAAATTATACTAATGCTTGGCAAAGTGAGAGTGATATAGGTATTCCTTGGATAAAGCCAGATGTTTTAGAATATATTAATGATAAAGAAACTCACGAACAAAATTATATTTTTGCACCTATTAGCTTTATTAGTGATCATATAGAAACTTTATTTGATAATGATGTTGAATGTAAAGAACTTTGTGAAAAATATGGAGTTAATTACTATCGTCCTCCAATGCCTAACTGTGATGAAAGATTTATAGCTGCTTTAATAAATGTTATAGAAAAAAATAAAGAAAATGAGTATTTATATTTGAATGGTGATATTAATACATTTGATGAAATGAAATCACCTAAAAATGATCATGAACTAAAGATGCCAGAATTTGTAAAAAAATTAATAGCAAAAAAAGGTAAAGAAAATGTTAAAATGCCTGAACATATAAGAAAAATGTTAATAAAAGCTGGGAGAATAAAAGAATAAGATATAAAATATTGTAATAAGTATTTTCTGTATAAAATATAAATATATACAACTATTAAAATGGAATATTACGTCTAAGTGTTTTTTAGCAGTTTAGACGTATTTGTTTTATTAACGATCAATATTTCTTGTTCTATACAAGTGTAAAATTGTAATAATAACTATGACTTCAGTTATTTACAACAATATTATTATCTGATATAATATATTTGTAAAAAATTAGGAGGTCAAGTGGCAGGTTGTCACAGAAAAATTATGAAAATCAGAAAAATTACACCGTTATTATTAGCAACAGGATTAATTATTACAGGTTGTTCTAGCGGGACGTCGAATAATAGCAGTAATTCTTCGACAAAAACAGAAGTTAAAGAAGTTAAAACTATTAACTTAGCTGATTTTAAAAATGCATTATCAGATAGTAATTATCAATTTGTTGATACTCGTTCTGACGAAGCATTCAATGGTTTCACAAATGGTGAAGTAAAACAAGGTGGGCATTTAAAAAATGCTATTCAATATAGTGCAACATTTGTAGGAAATGTTGCAGAAGCTAAATTAGCCAAATATGTTAGCGACAAAGGATTAGATAAAAACAAAAAAATTGTTTTATATGATACTAATAAAGAAAATTTAAATAAAGTGGCTACAGAATTCAGTAAATTAGGTTATGAAGTCTTTAAATTTGAAGATTATAAAACTTTTGCAGATGATGAAGCTAATAAAACTAACATAGTTTCTTATAAAAATTACGAGAATCTTGTGTCTGCAGAGTGGGTTCAACATTTAACTCACGGACACAAACCAGAAGGTTATACTAATGATAACTACAAAATTTTTGAAGTTTCTTGGGGAGAAGTAGACAAGGCGAAATCATATAATGCGGGCCATATAAAAGGTTCTTATCACTTTAATACAGATTTAATAGAGGAAGGACCAGTTTGGAATTTACAAACTGCTGAAAACATAAAGAATAATCTATTAAAACAAGGTGTTACAAGTAAAACAACAGTTGTCTTACATTCAGATGACGCTTCAGCAGCGTTTAGAGTTTACTACGCAATGAAGTGGGCAGGGGTAGAAGATGTTCGCATTTTAAATGGTGGATTACAAGCTTGGAAAAATGCTAATGGTGAAGTAGAAACAACTGTAAACACACCAAAAGAAGAATCAGAATTTGGTGTTACTGTCCCAGCAAACCCTCAATATACAATTGCTCGTGCAAAAGAAATGGCGGAAAAAGCCAAATCAGAAAATATAAAATTAGTAAGTATACGTTCTTGGGAAGAATATAAAGGTGAGACTAGTGGATATGACTATATAGAAAAAGCAGGTGAACCACAAGGTGCAATATTTGGATTCTCTGGAACTAATGCAAGTAATATGGATGATTACTATGATCCAGATGGAACATTAAGAAATCCTCAAGAAATATATAATTTATGGTTATCACAAGGAATAAAAGAAGGTGATGCTATTGCACTATATTGCGGTACTGGATGGAGAAATTCTATTCCTTGGTTTATGACACAATTAACAGATAGACAAAATACATATTTCTACGATGGTGGATGGAATGATTGGCAAATGGAAAAAGATTTACCAATTGATGTTAATAAAGACAAAGGTGAAAAACCAGACGCCAAAAACGATTATAAATAAAATATGATAACAATTTAGAAATAAATAAAATAGCGTGAAATGAGTAGGAAATTAACAAATAAAGTATAGAATTACTATATATTAAAAAGATAATAGTAGTTTCTGATATTAATGATGATTGTTGTTTTACTTTTAATTTCACGCTTTAATATATATTTTTTAGTTGTCACGAGATTATTAAGGAGATTTTTATGAAAGGAATAGAAAAAAAATATAGTTACATAATTCTTTCTGTAATAGAAATTATATTATCTATTATTTTATATTTTTGGTATTACTTTAGTGA
>CAMEOL010000029.1 GCA_945929765.1 uncultured Gemella sp. | reverse complement strand
AAGAGGATATTGAATACATATCTATTAATAGTAACCAGGAAAAGACGGGAATAATTAACGATTCATTTAATGAAATTAAAAATAAAATAGCATCTGGAGAAATTGTAGAAAAAATTCAACCTTGTATATATGTAGACCGCAAAGATGACAAAACAGGAGTTGATAAAACAAACGAACAGTATGAAAAAGAAATCAGTGATGCTATAAAGAATATTATTCCCTATTATAAATACGTTATTTCTAATTTTGAGGAATATAGTTCTTCTAAAACTGTACAACATGAAGAAGAGACACCAGAAGTTAAATACGATAAAAATATGATTTTATATGGTCCACCTGGAACAGGTAAGACATATAGTGCGGCGATATATGCTGTTGCTATTTGTGATAATAAAGATATCAATGATGTAAAAGTGATGAATTATGATGATGTTATGGATCGCTATAGAGAACTCTTATCACCAGAATGTGAACGCGTTTCGTTTACAACTTTCCATCAGTCTTATGGTTATGAAGAGTTTATTGAAGGTATCAAACCAGTGTTAAATAATGAAGAAAATAATACTAGTAAATCTGGGGTTGATATCGGTTATAAGATTGTCGACGGTGCATTTAAATCTTTCTGTGACAAAGCTCGACTAAATAAAGATAAACCATTTGTATTTGTTATTGATGAAATAAATAGAGGTAATGTTTCTAAGATTTTTGGGGAGTTAATTACCTTGATGGAGGATACAAAGAGAGAAAGGATGAAAGAAAGTATATCAGTAGTTCTTCCTTATTCTGGGAAATCATTTAGTGTACCATCTAATGTCTATATTATCGGTACAATGAACACTGCGGATCGCTCTATTGCATTAATTGATACTGCTCTTAGAAGAAGATTTCAGTTTATTGAGATGATGCCTGATGTAAGTGTTCTTGAAAATATTGACATTGAAGGGCTTAATGTTGCAGAAATGCTTGAAAAAATAAATGAACGCATTACATTTCTTTATGATAGGGAGCATACAATAGGGCATGCTTTCTTTACAAAGTTAGCTAAAGAAAAAACTGTGGATACATTACATTCTATTTTCAAAAAATCAGTGATTCCCTTATTGCAAGAATATTTCTATGAAGATTATCAGAAAATACAGTTAGTTCTTGGGGATAATTCTAAGGAAGATCGTTATAAGTTCATTGTTGAAGAAAATGTGAATGTAAAAGATATATTCAATGGTGATGTTGCTGATGTTGTAGATCTTCCAAGTAAGAAGTATACAATTAATGAAGAAGCATTTAGTAAGTTAGAAAGTTATAAGCAGATTATTAGGAGAGATAATGGATAAATTATTACAGGTGAGAGAATTTGATATGATCACTGAAAATCCGTCTTTTAAAAATGATAAAAAATATAAATATATTGAATCATCCGCTTTTCAAGACCTAATAAATTTCATATATAAATTCTCGGCTGATGAAGAAAATGCAGATGCACTAAAATTCATGAGTATTTCGTATAAAAGTAATATCGGTAAAGTTATAACATTTAAAAACTATGTTGGAGTGATACAAATTAAAAATAGTCTTCAAATTCAGATACTGCCCAAGATTAGTTTTGATGATGAAGATGACTATGAAAATAAAAAAACAAAAAAAATATTTGTTAAGATGCTGAAAAGTATGAAGAACTTTCCCAGTAAAGTATTTAATGATGCTAGTCTAAAAGTGGAACGTATGAATATCTATGATATTTTTATTAGTGCGTATCTACAAGAAGTAAGAGATTTAGTTAAATACGGAATAAAATCTGCATATATTGAGCAGGAGAATAATCTAAGGTTTTATAAGGGGAAATTATTAACGACTAAGCATATAAAAGAAAATATTATTCACAAGGAAAGATTTTATGTTTCTTATGATGAGTTTCATCCTAATAGATCAGAAAATAAACTTATAAAATCTACTTTGCTTAAATTACAGAAACTGACAACAAGTGCCGAAAACTCAAAAGAGATTAGACAATTATTAACTGCATTCGAAATGGTAGAACCTTCAACAAATTATGTGAAGGACTTTTCACAGGTTCAAATTGATAGAAATATGAAATATTACGAAATGATAATGCAGTGGTCTAAGATGTTTCTTATGGATAAGTCATTTACATCATTATCTGGGGAGAATACATCAAGATCGTTATTATTCCGTATGGAGATGCTTTATGAGAGTTATGTGGCCCAACAGATAAAGAAAATTTTAAGTCCGAATGGCTGGGAAGTTCTCGTTCAAGATAAAAGACATTATTTATTCGAGAAACCAAGACAATTTGCTCTTAAGCCAGATATTGTTTGTAAACAAGGTAATAGAACTATTATTATGGATGCAAAATGGAAGAGTCTTATTGATAATGAACGAAAAAACTACGGTATTTCTCAGGGTGACATGTATCAGATGTATGCTTATTCTAAAAAGTATAACACTTCAGAAATATGGCTATTATATCCTCTAAATGATGAAATGAGAGGTAATTCAGATATAAAGTTTTTATCTGGAGATGGTACAACAGTCAGATTACATTTTGTTGATTTAGCACGTATTCAAGAAACTTTTGAGGAGTTACGAGATAAATTAGAGAATACTGAAATGTAATTTATGAAGTTTATATTGTATTGCATTCTAAAGTATAGGAGTATTCTTAACTGATCTATATTTATAGGCATTGTCTTTTATTACATTTTCGGAAATGAATTTACTTGTTAAGGAGTGCCTAAGATTACTAATTTTGATTATTATGTAAGCAAGTGGGGATATACTTATAAGGTTAAATGTCAGATGTTGAGCAATACATTGGTTATTCAGTGATGTAAAATAACAAAGAGTATAGGATTTTTATTAAGAAATTTAACACTGTCTAAAATGGTCGAAATTTATGGTTTATAATAATTGCGGTGGATGAAGAAAAATGACCCTTAAAACTAGTTGCAAAAAGTATAAAGTTCTAGGGGGTGTTTAATAAAATTCATCCTACCTTAAATTTTTATACAAAAGTAAAGAAAAAACTAAATATCTTTTAAAATAAAAACAAAGAATCATCATTCTTGTAATGAAAGGAGCGTTTAAATGACACTGATTGATTTTAAAAAAATTTATGA
This sequence comes from uncultured Gemella sp., assembly GCA_945929765.1. GTDB lineage: Bacteria > Bacillota > Bacilli > Staphylococcales > Gemellaceae > Gemelliphila. Next base: position 6,058 of record CAMEOL010000029.1, on the reverse strand, counting down.
AGAAGAGTTCTTAAAACTCAATGCTAAGCAAAAAGAGGCTGTTAAAACAGTTGAAGGTCCGGTTATGGTTATTGCTGGGCCTGGTACTGGTAAGACTCAGATTCTTTCCCGTCGGGTTGCTAATATTCTTTTAAATTACGATACAAACCCAGAAGAAATTGTTTGCTTGACTTACACTGAAGCAGGTGCTTCTGAAATGCTTGATCGATTAGAAAATCTTTTAGGAGAACACGGTAGAAATGTTCGAGTTTCGACAATTCACTCCTTTTGTAGTGCTTTAATCCTTGATAATCCTGATTATTTTGAAAATCAACCGAAGGTGATTTCTACTGCAATCAAGTACGAACTTTTAAAGGAGGCAATGGACGAAAATACTAAAGAAGATGATATTCTATATAAAAATTCTAGAGATAGATATTCCTCGAAGGAGGAGTTGCTTTATTTATTTTCACGTATGAAGCGTCAGTCTTTGGATAAAAATGATATTAAAAATGAAGTCGATGAATATTTAAAAGCTATTGAGTTATCTGTTCAGGGTGATGATTTATACAAAAAATTTAAATATCAAAGAGCAGTTGCTAAAAAAAATATTATGGCAGGAGATCTTAAACCAGAATTTGAAAAAGAGAAACAAAAACTTAAAAAAATGCTCAATGGTTCAGAAATTATCGAAAAATATCGTGAAAAGTTAGCTGATAAAAATTATTTTGACTTTGATGATATGATTTTGTGGACTAAAGAGTTGTTAGAAAATAACCACGGGCTTCAACAGACGATTTCGAAAGGAATTAAATACCTTTTTGTTGATGAATTTCAAGATACATCTGTTCTTCAAAACGAATTGGTTGATTTATTAGTAGTAGGAAAAGAAAAACCTAATATTTTTGTGGTTGGAGATGATGATCAGAGTATTTATCGTTTTCAAGGTGTTAGTGCAACAAATATAGAAGATTTTGGAATTAAGTATCAGCCAAAAGAAATTGTTTTGGAAGAAAATTATCGCTCTTCTCAAGTCATTATTGATGCTGCAAAGCAATTGATTAGTAATAATCCAAGAAAAGATAAGCAACTGATAGCTTCTGGTAACAATAAATACTATGCTCCTAAACTTCCTATACTTACAAAATATGAAACAGATTTAGATGAAAGGATAGGTGTTTTGAATGAAGTAAAAGAACTTATAGATAACGGCGTAACACCAGCAGATATTGGTGTTATTTATGGTCGTAATGATGAGGGTAAAAAATTGGCTAATTTATTTAGAGAAAATGGCATACCAGTTAATATTAAAATAAATGAATCTTTATTTGAAGATCCATTTTTCAAAAAATTATACGCTCTTCTCAAATATGTTAACAAGCCGTATAGCACTATAAGTGATCTACGTAAAATACTATATTTTGATTTCTTTAATATACCAATAGAAGACTTGGTTGCTATGAGGAATATACAAGAAGTTAAAGATGTTTCATTTTCTAAAGGTATTAAATTTTATAAAGAACTAGAAAAATTACGAAAAAAATTATCAAATTCAAAACAATATATTTCACCAATGTATATATTACAACAGATTGTGAAAGTTTTAGAAATTGATGTTTATATAATGAAATCTAAAGAAAAGTACCATCTAGTTTCTGTTTTAACTAGTTTGTATGAATTTATGTTAAATGAAATGCTTATTAAGCCGAAACTTAGCCTGGCTGTTTTTTTAGATTGTATCGCTGGTTTGAAAGAGATGAATGTTGATATTCCTATTAATGAACTTGAAACGAGTCCAGATAATTGTGTTAATTTAATGACAGCGCATGGTTCTAAAGGTTTAGAGTTTGATTATGTCTTTATGGTTAAGTGTAATGATAGTAAAATAGCTACATGGCCAGGAGGTAAAAGTAATAAGAATATCTTTAGTTATCCTCCTAGTCTAAATTTTAAGGAAGAGAATGAAAATGAACTTGATGAACAAGAAAAGCGTCGTTTGTTTTATGTTGCAATGACTCGTGCGAAGAAAGAACTTAATTTTTCATATTCTGCAAAAAATCCAAAAACGAAATTTATTGCAGAATTGGGTGATTATTATATTGAGAGTAATCCTAATTTGAAAACTTCTCAGAATATTAAGAAATCAATAATAGTTCCATCTTTGACAAAAGAAGAAATAAAAGAAATAGCCACTAATTTTAGTTTGAGTGTTAGTTCATTAAATAGTTTTCTGAAATGTCCATTAAGTTTTTACTTTAATAAAGTTCTAAAACATCATTCTGATGGCAATGAAGCGATGACTTTTGGGAGTATTGTTCACGAGATTTTAGAGGGTATTTATGTATCGGATAAGAATGATTCGCAAGAATTAACTCTAAAATCCGTTATATCTAAAATTGAAGCTGTGCAGCTTTTTAAAGAAGTTTTTGAGCAAAAATCATGCGATTTACCTAGTGATCGTGCTCGTAATTATAATTACTTAAGACTACTTTCAATTATAGAAAACCTGTACAATGCAAATTATTTTAAACCAGGTATACTTGCTATTGAAAAGAATATTAAAAATATTAAACTTGGAGATATTAAGAACACGACAGTAGACTTATCTGAAGTTGCTAATTTTGAAATTAATGGTAAGATTGACAAAATTGAAGTTGATGGTGATATTGTTCGTGTAATTGATTATAAGACGGGAAATTATGAAAAATCTGAAAAGAAACTGGTTGGCCCAAACGATGATTTGCCAGAAGGAGGAGACTATTGGCGACAAGCAGTGTTTTATTATATTTTGACAACAAATTCTAATATTGATTTAACAGGTAAAAAGCTTGTGATACAGTATGTTTTTGTAGAAAATGAAAATAATCCTAATGGCTTTTCGGTAACTCCAGATATTGAGATTACGGAAAAAGATGTTGATATAGTTCTTGATCAAATTAAAGCAGTACTGATTAAGATTAAAGATGGAGATTATATTTGTGGTTGTGGTGTTTTTAAGAAAAATGAAAACCCAAATAATGTATACGTTTATCCATGTGACTACTGCGCTAAAGTAACATTAAATTCTGAACCGTTACTTGATAATAGACAAGCTATTGAAGTAGCCAGCTATAAACAAGCTATAAAATCTTTTAAGAGTCTTAGTGTTAGTGTACTTAATCGTTTTTTAGATTGTTCTAATAGTTTTTATTTTGATAATGTATTGCAATTGACGACAGTAGCTGGTTTAAAACTAGCTTCTAAAGAATATGCAAGTAAAGTTGAAGTTAAACATGCACCTACTGGACCAGTATTCGGTACAGTTATGCATGAAACAATGGAGAGTATTTATAAGAAGAATCTTAATTTAGATGAGGCTCTTGCTGTATTTGACAAATCTCTTTCTACTCATGAAGTAAATATCATAGATACAATGGATGTAAAAGATATGAAAGTCTATGGCTATAAACTTCTTGAAAATTTATTTGAGAGTTATATACCTAATAGTTGTAAAAATGTTCAACTCGAGAAAGAAATTTATGTGACGCTTGAAAATAACTTACCAATTAACGGTATTATTGATAAACTTGAGTTTGATGGAGATATAATCCGTGTTGTCGATTATAAAACAGGTTCTGCACAACATGGTATCGAGGAACTAGAGGTAGGTCGAAATTATTGGAGACAGGCGGTATATTATAATATTCTACTTGAAGAGAACCCAGAAATTGTTACTTCAGGGAAAACGATTGAAACTAGGTATATCTTCTTAGATGATGATACTCAAGAATCAGGTTATTCTATTCATGATGTTATAGTAACAGACGAAGATATTGCAACTGTAAAACAACAAATTCAAGAATTTTGGACAAGTATTCGAACTGGTGAATACAGTTGCAGTTGTGAAAAGGATGATTGTGATTTTTGTAGATTATCAGAGTTTGTAAATCTTGAATCATTCGCTTAGTTCAACTCTAATGTATGTGTCAGAAAGGTAAATCTAAATAGGTATTAACTGTAATGGTTATTTATCTTATTGTTTTATTTAATGTTAATTTGGTTGATAGTTTAAGCAAAATAAATTACCTACCAACGCTACTTTGAACTTCACATTTTTTATGGGGAATTGTAGGGTTAAGTACTAGTTTGTAAGGCAGGGGAGTTGCTTGATAAAATATACTTCTTCTTAGAAAGTATGATTTTTGAGTCGCTCCCTTTTAAAATACGCTATACTATGCTATAATTTTAATAATGTATAGTAAATTGTAGAGGTAAAGAGATGAGTGTACTAAAAAAGTTTAATAATATGTTTGCAACAGAAGAAGACGAAATTTACGAAAAGGAGCAATTTGATCAAAGACAACAAGCTCCTGTTAGAGAAACTTCGAGAAAACAAACAACTAATAATTCATTAGCACAAGCAATGGTTCGAAAAGGGGATGTAATCTTGGTAGAACCACTAGTGTTTGCTGATAGTAAGGATATTATTGATGATATAAAAGCTAACAAAGTAGTAATTATTAATTTGAATAAATTAGATTTACAAACATCGGATAGATTGTTAGATTTTATTTCTGGTGCTGTTTATGCAATTGATGCGAAATTGAAAATTATTGGTGATGAAATTTACTTGTGTGTTCCGAAAGGTGTAGAAGTAGCAGGGGAATTCTCGGAAGGAGAGTATTAATTTGGTAGATAACAGTATGTTAATATGGCTTTATCATGTCATAAAATACTTATTTAGAATTTACGAAGGAGCATTAATTGTTTATATTTTCTCTAGTTGGTTTCCTATTTCTCGCGACAATTTTATTATTAAGTTTTTAGAAGATATTTGTGAGCCATATTTGAAGTTGTTTAGAAAGATTTTACCACCAGTAGCAATGATAGATTTTTCACCGATTTTAGCAATTATTTCATTAGGATTAATAGAAAGAGCTCTGTATTCATTGATTTTTGGAGTGTCATTCTTCTAATGAATAAATTGAATATTAATGTTTTTTCGAAAGAAGAGCAAGAGGTAGCTAGGTATCTTCTAAATTCAATTGATTTGAATAGCGGAAGAAATGAAGCTACCTATTTTTTGACTGTTTCGGAGCAAATAGTCCTTGAGAAAATAATTGCTAGTAAGTATAGTGGTATTACTTATGATTTTTTTGGTGGGTATATAGATGCTGAACGAAAGAAAGCGAAAATAATAGCTAATGAATATTACGATATTGACTATGATATTATTTGTTTACATGCTCAATTTAACAAAAAGTTTCATGATGTGAAACATCGTGACGTAATGGGGGCTGTACACAATTTAGGAATTAATTTTAATCGTATCGGCGATATAGTCGTAAAAGATAATAATATTTATATATTTGTTGATGCTCTGATTGCCGAGTATGTAGCTACTAATCTTTCTAGAATAGGGAAAGCGGTATTAGATTTTCGCGAAGTAACAGATATTAATGAACTGGCTATTGAGCGTGAATATGAAAGTATAAATATCGTTAGTTCATCTCATAGATTAGATGCGATAGTAGCAAAAATTATTAACAAAGCTCGTAGTAAAGCTAAAGAACTTCTTGATCATGAGCATATTAAGTTAAATCATACAGTCATTACTAATGGTGAAAAAAATTGCAATATCGGAGATATGATTTCTATTCGTAAATATGGACGGTTCGTTATAAGAGAAAGTAACCAAAACACAAAAACGCAAAAGTATAGAATACGAATAGATAAACTGGTGTAGGGAAAATTAGTGACAAATATAACAATGAATTTTATTTATAACAGAGCATTAGTATTACAGCTAATAAATTTTCATTATTCTCTTGATAATTTTTAGAAAATATAATATAATTAAAGAACATTTAGTGAAGACAAGATTTTTAAATGAAGTTTATAGAGAGAAGCTGGCTGGTGGAAAGTTTCGACAAAGTTTAGAAATTATCACTTTACTAATAAAATAATATATTGGATAATGAGCGCTCTCAAGATGAGTTAATAGAGGTGGTACCGTGGAGTAATTCGCCCTCTAACTTGTTTTGGGGGCTTTTTTGATTGAAAGGAGATTTTAAATGGTAGAATTAAAAGATACACTATT
>CAMEOL010000028.1 GCA_945929765.1 uncultured Gemella sp. | reverse complement strand
TGTTTATTGCTTCTTCAAGTGATTTTATTGTTTTATCCGATACAGACGACTCTACAAAAATAGCTTTTATTTTTCTTTTGCTTATTTCTTCTGCTAAGTTTGAAATATCACTAGTAGTAGCTTCTGATTCTGTACTTATTCCCTGAATTGACATTACTTCAAATCCGTATCTATCTGCAAAATAACTGAAGGCATCATGAGCTGTTACTAATACTCGTTGCTCTTTTGCTACTTCACCAACTTTGTTTTTTATATAACTATCTAATTCTAATAATTTTTTGTTGTAATTATCAAAGTTTTGTTCAAATAATGTTTTATTGTTAGGATAATAGTTTGCTAATTCGCTGCTTATATATTTTCCTACACTTCCCCATAATTCTGGATCAAACCAAATATGCGGATCGACATTACCATCTTCTTCTTTTTTTAGTTTACTTGGATCAATTCCTTTTCCTGCTTCTATAACTTTCTTATCTTTTAATTCAGAAAAAATATTCCCCATACTTCCTTCTAAATGTAACCCTTGATAAACTATTACATCTGCTGATTTTAATTTTTCTACATCAGAAGCAGTTGCTTTATAAAGATGAGGGTCTACTCCCTCTCCCATTAATCCTGTTACCTCTACTTTGTCACCACCTACTTGCTCTATTAAATCTTTTAGCATTGTTGTAGTTGTAACTATTTTTATTTTTCCTTCAGTATTTGCTGTATTGCTTTCTTTTGTATCACTTTTTTTACACCCTGTTAATATAAGCATACAAGAAAACAAAATTAACATAAATGACATTAAATTTCTTTTCATTATATTTCCTCCTAAAATTTGTTGAATGAATAACATTTCATCTAAAAACATTATAAATGATAATAATTTTCAAGTAAAGAGCTGTTTTTTCTTACTAAATTTAAATATATTTAAATTTATATATTTATCCTGCCTTAAAACACCTTTTTTGCCTTTAGGAAACAATTTGGCTTATTGTTAAGTCGCTTAAATTATTTAATAAAAATTTTTTTAAATAAAATTGTTCTAACCTATCAAAACTTATTAAAAACACCTTTTTAAAGACATAAAGTTATTTATTAAGTTATATATAATTAAAAATATTGAACCAAAAATTCTAATCGACAGTAACTTGAAAATTTTAAAACTATAATTTAATAAAGTTAATTTATAGCAATTACAACACCGTTTCATTAAATTTTGATAAATGTTTTATCATTTCATTATAAACAAAAAATAGGACACGTAAGTAACTAGATAACTACTTAAGTGTCCTATTTTATATTTTTCTATTTATAAATATATTATTTTGCTTTTTTTAAATCTACATTCATAACTTTTGCTGTCTCTTCTACTTCTTTATATGAATTTTCATCAACTTCTGCAAAACCTGTTATATTAAATAATTTAGAAAACAGCTCCATTGTCTCTTTATCATTTTCTAATTCTTTTAGTGCCGTTCTTAGCTTGTTTTGCATATCACTATCCATACTACTAGATGACACAATTGTTATTCCAGGAATCATACTAGATTCTTGTATTGGTACTACAGTATTTTTCGCTTCAGGAAAATCTTTCTCAAAGCGTTCTGTAATTCTATCGTAAGAACCAATTACATCTACATCTCCATTTAATAATAATTGTAAGCTTTTATCGTGACCACCTGAAAACTGAGTAGTTACATCATTCTCTAAAGATAGACCTCCTTTTACTAACATCGCACCTGGATATATATATCCAGAAGTTGAACTTGGATCTACAAATGCAACTTTTTTACCTTTAATATCAGCAATAGAGTTTATTCCACTGTCTTTTCTTGTATATAAATAAGAATAATATCCTGGTTGTCCTGTACGTCCCTTAGCAGTTAAAATAGGAGTTGCATTACTTTGCTCTTTTGCTAATAAATAAGCAAACGGGGGCATAAAGCCAAAATCAACACTACCACTTCCTATCCCTTCAACTACACCTACATAATTACTAGCTGTAAATGCCTCTACTTTCACACCTAACTTTTTACTTAATGCATCCGCTAAAGGTTTTACGTCCTCAATTAAAGTTTCACTATTGTTTAATGGTACAAACCCCATCTTTAGTACTTTTTCTTTTGGTTCTTCCTTTTTAGCACAAGATGCCAGTGTAATAACCATTAATATACTTAAAAGCGATAATAATATTTTTTTCATCTTTTCTCTCCTATAAAATAATTACTCCGTATCGCAATACGTTTACTATTATATCACAAGAAATAAAAAAAAACACCTAAAAGTAGATGTCAAAAAATATGGAGGCGGTTACCGGATTTGAACCGGTGATCAAGGTTTTGCAGACCCGTGCCTTACCACTTGGCTAAACCGCCTCTATTAAATTACATGGGGCGGCTGACGGGAATCGAACCCGCGAATGTCGGAACCACAATCCGATGCGTTAACCACTTCGCCACAGCCGCCATTATTTCAGAACATTAATAATTATATACTTTTTTGTAGTAATTGTCAACACTTTACAACGAAAAATTACCTTACAGTATCGAATAACGTTAGAGAATATTATAAAAATATTTCTTCCTTGCCCTATATTCTTTACTAAAAAATAATGTCTTCCTATATGAAACATATAAAAAAAAATCAATCTAAAAAAACACGCGAAAAATATGAATGTATTATTACTGATATTTAATTAATAACAGAGTAGTTTATATACTCCATTTCTTACTAATTCCCATCAATAACTAATATTTATACTCATATATTTTCACGTATTTTATACTATTATTCATAATACTTAAAAGATATGTTTAATTTATATTATCTTTTAATAACTGAATTGGTTATGCGATAACTTTTACTCCTAAAGCGACTAAATAATTTTTCAAAGAATTGTTGACGACATCATCATTACTTAAAGTCGCTGATAAGTCAACTGAAATTTCTACATTTTTGTTGCTATTTTGTACTAAAATAATGTTACTTAATACACAAATATTAGAAACTAATCCTACAAACTCAATTTCTTTATAGTCACTCTTAGCAATAAATTTAGCTAATTCATTACTCCCAAAAGTATCTTTTTCGAATACTCTTTTTGCTTGGTCTAAATATTTAGCAGTTTCTCCAAATACTTCATGCCCTTGTGTATCTTTTATACAGTGATTTATTGGTAAAAATTTACCTTCTCTCGTTTCTAAATAATCTTCATGATGTGTATCTAAAGTATAAATTATATCTTGATTTTCTTCTAGATATTTCTTTATCTTTATTTCTATTTTAGAATCTAACTTTTCTGCACCACTAAAACCTAAAGCTCCATCAACAAAATCTTTTTGATAATCAACAATTACTAAAAGTTTCTCGCTTGTTCTATTTTTTGAATTTAATTTAATAAATAAACATAATGTAATAATTAACAATATTGTAAAAAAGCCCTATATTACGTTATCTCGTTCCCAAGGTTTGTCCACTATTTCTAACAATATTACAGTAGCAATTACTAGTAATGATAAGATTGGTAATAAATATTTTATTCTCAACTTTAGTTCTAATATAAAATCTTTTTTTCCTAGTTTTCTATACATTAAAAATATTAGTAGACCTGTTGCAGCGATAAGAAGTAGTACAATTCCGTATTTATGCATTAAATGAAATACATATTTCCAACTTGGACCAAGAATATAACCCATTGTTATAAATGTAAATACCCAAACTATTCCACCTATAGTTGAATAAATATGAAATTTCTTAGAGTCTATTCTAGAAATACCCGAAAAATACCCTAAAATATGACGAACTCCTGGTAAATAATAAGCAATAAAAATTACAATATTTCCATATTTATTAAAAAATTTAGTAGCTTGCGCCATTCTAGGTTTAGTTAATCCAATGTAACTTCCATATTTGTCAATAGCTTTAGTACCTAGTCTTCGTCCTACTTCATACGAAAGTTGCATACCTATTATAGTTCCTAACGATCCTGATAAAATCATCAACCAATAATTAGCATGCCCATGGTACCCCATAACACCCGCAAGTGCCATCATCGTTTCTCCAGGTATAGGAAGCGCAACAAACTCTAAAATTAATGAAACAAACAGTATTAGATATACATGTTCTGATAATAGTCTTAGTAATGTTTCCATTAATAACAATCCTCTTGTTTTCTGATATTATTTTTAATATGAAATAATTATAGCATAATTTTCTTATATTTTCAAAAATGCTAGTAAATTTTTTTGTTTACTAATTATAATACTCCTATTAACTAAAATAAAATTTAAAAAATGATATTAGTTTTATAAATATTATATCTAACTTTAAATTATGAAAAACAAATACATAAACGCATTTTAATATTTATATTTTTTATATAATCACATATACTATTCATTTTCTTCCATATTAACAATATATAGTTCTAAAAAGCACTACAATTATCATATAATTGCAGTGCTTTCTTTATTTCTATAATTATTTATTTATCTTTGCGATAAATTCTTCTTCTGTCATATAGCTTGATATTGCGCCTGTTGCTGTTGTTGTTAGCGTTGCATAATTTGTAGCAAAATGAGCAAGTTCACTTAATTGTTCTGCAGATACGTTATCTATATCGTCTACTCTTAAAACTTTAGATATAAATGATCCTGCAAAAGCATCTCCTGCTCCTGTAGTATCCTTAACGTTAACATTAGGAACTTCTGTTATTACCACATTACCGTTATTATAAACTTCTGCTCCTTCTCCACCTTTAGTATAAAGAACATATTTTATATGTGCTAAATCACTTGCTAATGCTTCTTCTATATCTGTTGTACCTGTTAAAAATTCAAGTTCATTGTCTGCCACTTTTATTATGTCTACATATGGTAAAAATTCTTTTATTGTTTCTAAATAAATTTCTTTACTATCCCATAAATTAAAGCGTAAATTAACATCAAAACTAACTAAAATACCACGTTTTTTAGCTTCTTGCAACAACAGTAAATGGCTCTCTTTAGATTCCTCTTGAATTGCTATACTAGCAAAATGAATTGCTTCAATTTCATCAAAATTTACTTTTTCCACATCTGCTTTACTTATTCTTAATGCTGACGAACCTTTAAAGTAAAAACTGAAAGTTCTATCTCCAGTTTCATCTAATGCTACGAAAGCTAATGGAGTAAATGTATCTGCTTTTCGTGTTACGTAACTACAGTCTACATTTTCGTTTATTAAAACATTTTCTAAAAAATCTCCAAAACCATCTTGCCCTAAAGAAGTTAATAAATAACTTTTATGTCCTAATTTAGAAGCTACGCACGCTACATTCGCAACGCATCCTCCGGCTTCTTTTTTGAATGATGATACTTTATCTATCGTTCCTTTTTCGGAACCAATAAAGTCAATCAACATTTCACCTATACACAAAACTGCCATTTTATTTTTCTCCTCTTATTTTTATTGCCTCAAATTTTAGCGCTTCATAATTATTCGCATTAATTTCTGTAGCGTGATTTTCCGGATAATATCTTGAACTAAATGTAAATTCTCCGTCATTAACAAAAATTTCAAATGATGAATTATCAAATACTATTTCTACATTTTTTATATTTAAGTTAAATTCTCGATTATCACGACCATATCCATTTTCATTTAATAATATTGATAATTTATCATTATCATATTTAATAATTGTTTTGTCGATATTTATTGTGAAAGATTCACCATCAACTTTTTTGAAATACCAACTGTCTATGTCGAATTTATTACCAGTTATTTTTTCTGATAATAAACTTCTTACTGAACTATGTAGAGTTTGTACTAATTTCCCGTTTTTATAGTTTATAACTCGTGGAACTGTTAAACAATTTTGATATCCAAATTTTGATGTTGGGTTAGTATAACTACTATCTGGAACATACATCCACGCATACATTACTCTATCCCCATCTTTATCAATAAATGTCTGCGAAGCATAGAAATCATGACCGTAATCTAATATTTTAAAATCACGTATCGTTTCTAACTCTTCGATACCTTCTTCAATAACTGCATATCCTAATTGATAAACGTTCTTATTTTCTGGATACATATTAGCAATACCTTGTGGTGAGAATAAAAATAATTCTTTTCCATCAACCTCAAAATAGTCAGGGCATTCCCACATATATCCTAAATTTTTTTGTGAATATACAGTTTTATAATATTCCATATTTTTATATAGCAATAGACAACCGTAATCATTGCTATCTCTTGCACCAAGTACTAAATAGCGATCTCCGTTCTTTTCGAAGATTTTTGGATCTCTAACGTGATTTGACATATTCGGATATTCTTCCGTACGTAAAATACAAACTTTTTCTGTGAAATTTACACCGTCTTTTGTTGTAAATCTAATAGTATTATGACCACGCCCATTGTGGACGTAGTCATAATCTCCTTTATATTTAACATTACCTGTGTAATAAAATGCTAAAGTATCTCCTTCGATATTAGCACTTCCAGAGTATGCTCCAGATGAATCAAATTCTGTATCTGGTTTTAAAAATACTCCTTTGTCTGTATAGTTAATCAAATCTTCACTAGTTACGTAATACCAATATTTCTTTCCACCATTCACTTCGTATGAATACTGATAAAATATATGATATTTTCCGCCAAAATAAACTAGTCCATTAGGATCATTAAGCCATCCATTAGTTGGTTCTAAATGTAGACTCTGTTTCCAAATGTTATTTTGCATCAACTAGCTCCTTTTTTGTTTTGAAGAAATATGCTGTTACTAAGAAAGCAACACCTGCTGATAAAGCTAATCCTATTCCGAATGAAACCCATTTTTGAACTGGGATAGAAAGGAATCCAGGAAGACCTGCTGCTCCTAATGCTGATGCAAGAACTTTATTAAATCCTAACCAAGCACTTCCTACAGCACTTCCGATAATAGCTCCGTAGAATGGATATCTTAAACGTAAGTTAACCCCGAACATAGCTGGTTCTGTAATACCTAAAGCTGCAGATACTCCAGAAGCAGAAGCTAATGATTTGATTTTTGCATCTTTGATAAAGACCATAACTGCAAATACAGCTCCAGCTTGTGCAATATTACTCATAGAAGCTATTGGGAAAATGAATGAACCTCCTGTGTTAGCAATATCTGCTAATAAAGTAGTTTCGATAGCGATAAATGAGTGGTGCATACCTGTAATTACTATCGGCGCATAGAATAAACCAAATATTCCAGCTCCTACAAATCCTAAACTGTTGTATAACCAAGATAAACCATCTGCTAAGTAAATACCTGCTTGACGTAATAATGGTCCAGTTACTGCGAATGTTAAGAATCCTGTAATAAAGATAGATAATAATGGTGTAGTTAAGTTATCTAAGTAAATTGGTGTTACACGACGTAAAAACTTCTCAATTGTAGCTAATACAAAACTCATTACGATAATTGGTAATACAGTTCCTTGGTACCCAATTTGTTCAATAGTTAAACCGAAAACTTCCCAAACTGGAATTTTCCCTGCTGCACGTGCAGCAACTTCTGTATAAGCATTAACTAATTGAGGGTGAACCATAATCATCCCTAAAGCTGCCCCAAGATAAGGATTACCTCCAAAACGCTTAGTAGCTGAGAATCCAATTAGTACCGGTAAGAAAACGAAAGGTGCATTAGCTAGTAAGTTTATTAAATCAGCTAATGAAGCAATATTTGGATAAATTTCTAATAAAGTTTTACCTTTTTCAAAAATATCTTTTGCAGTTAAGATGTTATTAATACCCATTAATAACCCTCCAGCTACGATAGCTGGAATGATAGGTACAAAAATATCACTTAACATTTTTACAAAACGCTGTGCTGCATTTCCTTTTGGAGCACGTTTTTCTGTAGAGTTATTAGATACTCCACCTGTTAATTCATTATATGCTCCGTAAACTTGTTGAACAAGTCCACTTCCGAAAATTAATTGAAGTTGTCCATTAGTGAAAAATACTCCTTTAACTCCTTCAATCTCTTCTAATTTTTTTTGATCATATTTGCTTTCTTCGTTTAGCTCTATTCTTAAACGAGTAGCACAATGTGTTACACTGTGGATATTACTTTGTCCACCTGCGTGTTCAACAACTTCTTGAGCGATTTTCTTTAAATCCATTGTTGTAATCTCCTTATATAATTAATAATAAATACTTTGTAATGGTAACGTTACTTTTTTATAATATAATATTTTTTTTTATTTGTCAATACATTATATTATAATTATTTTATATTTTTGTAAAAATACGCATTATTTACTTGATAATCTGACTATTATATTATATAATCTTGGTAATAAAATAAGTTATAATATCAAGGAGAAATTATTATGTATACGACAAACTTATCTAATTTGGAGTCACCTCACCTCATTTATGACGATGAATATTCCCAAGACTTCAATACCGAAATATATTATGAAGATGAAATATTATCAGACTACGCAGATGAAAGTTATAACTGCAATGAACTAATAATGGATAGAATGGACGACGATTTCCAAAATTATTCACAAGGATTGAATCTAACTATGGATTATTCTTATGAGGAAGACTTTGAGTATGATGAATTTGGTATATCTAATGATCAAATGATGTTAGAAAATGTTTCTGACTCTGAAAGTTTAAAATTTTAAAAAATAATTATTAAGGGCGACATTAGTCGCTCTTTTTTTGGGAGAATGATTATGAATTACATTAAATATATAATATCGCTATTAATGTTTGGCAGTATAGGTATATTCGTAAAGAACATTAACTTACCTAGTACTCAAATAGTAATGTATAGAACTATAATAGCAACTTTATTTTTTCTCATATTATTTAGTTTTACAAAAATTAAACTTGATACTATAGGGATAAAAAAGAATTTCACAACGTTAGTTTTATGCGGAATATCTTTAGGTGTATCTTGGGCTTTTCTTTTTGAAACATATGCTAAAATTTCCATTAGTATAGCTACACTGCTATATTATTTTGCTCCTACACTAGTAATACTTCTATCACCTATTTTTTTGAAAGAAAGACTTACTAGATTTAAACTATTTTGTGTTCTTATTTCTATAATTGGAATGACTTTAATATCCAATATTGACATAAGAAATATAGGAACAAATATCGGAATAATTTTTGGTGTTATGTCTGCTTTATTTTATGCATTTTTAGTAATTTTCAATAGTAAAATAAAAAATTTAGACGGTACTTCTTCTACTTTTGTTCAAATTATCGTAGCAATGCTAGTTATGATTAGTTATGTTTTTATTTTTAATGACGAACCTTTAATAAGACCTGATACAAATAGTTTAATTTTTCTACTTACTGTAGGTATTGTTCATACCGGTATAGCTTGTATTTTTTATTTTTCTAGTATCCAAAAATTACCTACTACTAGCATAGTGTTCTTAGGATATATAGATCCTATTTCTGCTCTAATATTTTCTTCCATATTTTTAAATGAAAATCTAGGAATATTGCAACTACTAGGAGCGTTTTTAATTATAGGAGCCGCTATTTTAAATTCGAGCAAAGAATTTTTAAAAAACAAAAAATCATA
>CAMEOL010000027.1 GCA_945929765.1 uncultured Gemella sp. | reverse complement strand
TGATACTAGCTCTAGTAGTAGTTCAACAAGCACAGAAAGTACGTATAAAGTAAGTGCTGAAGAAAAAGCTTATTTAAAAGAAAAGTTTGATGGTTTGAAAGCTACTAATAAAGATACTATAGGATATATATATATACCTGGTACTGAATTAGAGGAACCAATAGTACAAACTACAGACAATGCAACTTATCTAGATAAGACATTCGAGGGTGCTAACGTACCACAATTAGGTGCTGTATTTATGGATTATGAGAATAAGGCAGATTTCAAAGATCGTTTAACTTGGTTATTCGGACATGCTCGTGGAAGTCAAGTAAGTGACCACAGAATGTTTAACGATGTTAATTTCTTCGAAAAACAAGATTATCTAGATTCTCATCCATATTTAGTAATTGAAACACCAGAAAGAAAATACTATTATGAATCAATGTTCTTATCTGTTGTTCCAGAAGATACAGAATATTATCAAGTAGCATTTGAAAATGACGAAGCATTTACTGCTAACTTAAACGGTGTTCGTTCTCTTGCGAAAACTAATAAGCCAGATGTTAAAGTTAGTGCAAATGACAAATATTTAGTATTAGCAACTTGTCGTGAAGATGGTGAGACAATTCGTTCATTACTATACTACCGTTTAATTCCAGATAACGAAATGGAAGATTTCTTAGCGAAAAATAAAGATAAAGTTGAATACAAAAAAACTAGATAAGAAATAAAAATAAAACTATCTCAAAAAGAGATAGTTTTATTTTTTGGCTGTATAATAAATGCGGTGGGTGATAAAAAAACACCTACCGCATAATTTAATTTATAACAATAAATAAATTAATAAATACAAAAAAGCATAGAAAAAAAGTAAATATATAATACGGCGTGAGTACATAGATGAATATAAAATGTATTACGTCATTATTAATTATATTCAAAATTTATTATGAAAATAGAAGAAGAAATTTTTAATACAATAAAAGATCAAAAATTGTAAAATTTTATAAAGAGCAACCAATCTACTAATTAAAATTAGTGTTCTTTCCCGCCAGTAATTATAAGATCGTCTTTATTTAGGAATGTTATTGCTGTTTCGATAGCTATAATAATTGCGTCGCGTATTATTTCTAATTCCATAGAAGGTGTGTTAATTTTATTTATTGTTTGTTCTGGAATATAAGGTATATGAATAAATCCTGCTTTATAATTATTGTTGTTCTTTTTGGCATAATGAAGAGCGTTGTACATTATATGATTACAGACAAAAGTTCCTGCACTATTAGAAATTTCGGCTTCTATATTTTTGTTTAATAAATTTTGGACAATTGCTTTAATAGGTAAAGTAGAAAAATATGCATTTTCTCCATCTTGTTGAATACATTCATCGATTGGTTGATTCCCATCATTATCAGGTATTCTAGCATCATCTATATTTATTGCTATTCTCTCTACAGAAATTTTACTTCTTCCACCGGCTTGTCCAAGACATACTACTATTTCGGGAGAAAATTCATTAATATATAGTTTTAATTTTTCAGAACTTTTATTAAAGGCAGTTGGAATAGTACGTGTAACTATATCAAAACCTAATATATTTTTAGGTAACATGTCTAATACCAAGTTGGAAGGATTAATTTTCTCTCTATCGAAAGGCTCAAAGCCTGTTACTAGTATTTTCATTTAATTATTTCTCCTAAGTTTTATAATTTATATTATAAAAAAAATATATTTTTATTGCAATAAGACACTTATTATTTATAGAATAATTTGCAAAGAAAAAATTAATAATGATATAATAATTTTTATTAGGGGGGATTTTTTTGTCGAGGGAAGAAAAATTTAACAATATAATAAGTAATATTGATATCTCAAAATACAATGTTGCCGAAAAAAATATAGTATCAAATTGTCTAAATACGTTTAGAGATCCGAAAGAAAGTTGGACTGCACAAAAATATTCACAAAAAAGATTTGCAGATTATAAACCTTTTCAATTTGTTGATGGAGAAGGTGTTCGTTGTTCTATTTATTTAAGTGGTTGTCTGTTTGGGTGTAAAGAATGTTTTAACGAAAGCATTCAAAATTTTAATGTAGGAGAACTATATACAGACGAAATAGAAAATAAAATTATTGAAGATTTATCTCAATCTTACGTTCAAGGGTTAACGATATTAGGAGGAGAACCTTTTTTGAATACGCAAGTAGCAATAAAACTTTGTGAACGAGTAAGAAAAGAGTTTGGAAATACAAAAGACATTTGGGTATATAGTGGTTACACATACGAACAGTTACAAATTGCTAGTGAAGATAAAAGAGAACTACTAAATTTATGTGATGTTCTTGTAGATGGTCCGTTTATTTTAGCGTTGAAAGATTTAACTTTAAAGTTTAGAGGAAGTAGCAATCAACGAATAATAGACATAAAAAAAAGTAAAGATGAAAACAGCGTAGTATTGTATTTAGAATGAGTTATAAAGGAGTACAAAAATGTCAACACAACTAATTAATGAGATTGTAGAAAAATTACGAGAAAAATCAGAAACAGATGTAATAAAAATAGAAACAGTAAAAAAATCAAAATTATCAATTACAGAGATTAAGTTTGCAGGATTGCCATATTTGCCAAAAAATTCACAAATTCCTGTTTCAGAAAATGGCGAGCAACTTATGTTACTTGCACAAATCAATTGTGAAGAATTGCCAACTAACGATTTTTATTTGCAAAAAGGTATTATTCAGTTTTGGATAAATCCGATTGATGATTTATTAGGAGCTGATTTTGATAATTACACTAATCAAAATGATTGGCGTATAGTTTACTATGAAGATATAAAGTCTGATTATTATTCAGAAGAAGAATTACAAACTATTTATAAAACTGATTTTGAAGAAGAAAATTTTTTCCCTGTGGAAGAAGAAAAAGCTTTAGAGTTTACATTAACTAAATCAATAATGGGACCAGATGTTGATGGTTTTGAAGATATTTTTTTAGAAATTTATAATAATTTTAATCCAAATGAAAAAATTGAAAATTATTTTGATGCTCCCGAAGAATTATTAGATGAATTACACGAAATAATTGATGCAGGAGGACATCAACTTGGTGGTTATCCATTTTTCACTCAGTGGGATCCAAGGGAAAAAGGAGAATACGAAGTTCTATTGTTCCAAATGGATTCTGAAAATAAAGGAAGTAATTGGGATATTCTTTGGGGTGATGTAGGAGTTGCTAACTTTTTTATTACTAAGGAGAAATTAGAAAACAAAGATTTTAGTGATGTAATGTATAGTTGGGATTGTCATTAAAATAATTCTAATATAAATCACTGTTCAATACTTGATTTTTTGCTATTATTTTGTTATAATTTTTAAATGCTAGGTGGGGAGTTAGCGGTGCCCTGTACTTGCAATCCGCTTTAGCAAGGCTGAATACCGAGATTCGGGTAGTTAATGTGATGTCGAGTTTAGCACGTAGTGTTGAGACTGAGGCTCCTTATGACGCAATGCTTATGAACCATGTCAGGTCCGGAAGGAAGCAGCATTAAGTAAGACGTTTGTGGGTGTAAGTTTTTGTCAAGGTTGAGCTGTCGACTAGACTAACGGTTGTTTTAATTATTCAACTCTCGGTTGCATTTTTATTTATATATGTTTTTATGATCCGATTATTATGTAATCGGGCTTTTATTTTGGAGTTTTTATGTTTATAGGAGGTTTTTATGTATAATGCGAATACGACAAAAAAACAATATTCTATTTTTATAAAATTACTACTACCCGTTCTTATTTATCAAATGATTTCATATTCATCTGGTATGATAGGAACTTTTATGGCAGGTCACTATAGTACCAACGATTTAGCTGGATTAAGTATGGGTGTAAATATTTGGCATCCAATTATATCTATTATTAACACGCTTGTAGTTGCACTTATTCCTATAGTGTCACAACTTTTAGGACGAGGAGAAGAGAGTGAAATACCAACGAAAGTTCGCCAATTTTTATACATTGCAGTTATTATTGGTCTTATTATTTCTATTGGTCTTTATTACTCAGCTGATTATCTAGTTTATAAATTATCTCTAAATGAAGAGATAGGAGTTATTACACGAGATTTTCTAAAATATCAAAGTTTTGGATTAATACCGATAGTTTTATATGTCGTATTACGTTCTTTTATTGACAGTTTAGGACTAACAAAAGTTTCGATGTTAATAATGCTAACTTACGTGCCGATAAACATTTTCTTATCATATATTTTTATTTTCGGAAAGTTTGGGTTTGGTGCAATGGGAGGAGTAGGTGTAGCTATAGCTACGAACATAACATATGTAATATCTTTTGTTCTTGCTGCCATTGTAATAATTAATCATCCAAAAATAAATAAATACAAAATTTTCAAACTTGAAGGAATAAAACTAAAGCATTGGCCAGAAATATTTAAGTTAGGTATACCTATGGTTATAGCTGTAGCGCTTGAGTCATCAACTTTCTCTGTTCTATCGTTAATGGTTTCGAAGTTTGATACTCCTACAATTGCTGCACACCAAAGTTCACTAAATTTTGCAGGATTTTTATATAGTTTACCTATGAGTGTTTCAAGTGCGTTAACAATAATAGTAGCTTATCACATAGGTGCTAGAAATTTTAGTATGGCAGATAAATTTGTGAAAATCGGTACATATACTTCTATATTATTTTCATTTTTAACAGGAGTTATAATTGTTTTGTTCAATAGTAAGATTCCTTACCTATACGGAACAGATCCAGATTTTTTAGCTATTGCAGAGAAAATACTTTATTTTGTAATAGGATTTGCATTGTTTGACTCTGTTTCTGCATGTTTATTAGGTGTTTTACGTGCATACAAAAAAGTCGTACCTACTTGTGTAATTATGGCTATTGGTTTTTATTTAGTAGGAATTCCTCTGGCTTATTACTTAGTATTTGTAGCAAATTATGGAGTTTATTCTTTATGGATTGCGTGGTTAGTAGGAATTGGCGTTTATGGAATAGGAATGACAGGATATTATTATTTGTATGTTCTGAAAAATCGTCACAAATTCAAATTTATAGATTAATTTTTATCAAATAGTTTTAGTTATAAGTTCATTAAATGCCCAATAAGGTAATAATTTTCTTACTGAACTGTATTAAAAAA
This sequence comes from uncultured Gemella sp., assembly GCA_945929765.1. Lineage (GTDB taxonomy): Bacteria > Bacillota > Bacilli > Staphylococcales > Gemellaceae > Gemelliphila. Next base: position 4,618 of record CAMEOL010000027.1, on the reverse strand, counting down.
TCTGATGAGTAACATTTTAGGCTCTGTAGCGAATACGATATTATTTTTTTCTTCCGTATTTGTTATAGAGCCAAAATTTTTGAGTTACTATCTTTTATTTTTATTTTAAATGTTATTTTTTTATGATATACTTATTTTATTAATTTTAAGGAGAATAAAGATGAGTAAATGGGATGAGCAAATTTTAGTTGTTGATAGAAAAACTATTTTTTCTAATGAAGAAAATGCTTTTTACGGTTTTATATCTTTAGAAGATGAACGTGTAGAAAAGATTACTTCTACTTTTAATAAATATACTGTAAAAAGACGAGGGGATATGGAAGAAGATCCTAGCTACAAGCAATTAATAGGTTATGTTTTAGTAAAAGATAAAAATACTAAAGAAGTTTTAGTTTATAAAAGATTAGTTGGTGGTGGAGAAGCTAGACTTCATGGAAAAGCATCTGTAGGAATTGGTGGTCATATGAATGATGTTGACAACAAAACTATTGATGAAATTTTAAAAATAAATGCAGCTCGTGAAGTAGAAGAAGAAATTGGAATTTCTTTTGATGAAGCTTTTATTAGCCTGAATTTTGTCGGCTTAATTAACGATGATAAAGAAGAAGTAGGAAAAGTTCATATTGGAGTAGTTTATGTTTGTGAAGTAGAGAAAGAAAAAGTAAAAGTAACCGAAGATGATACGTTAGTTATTGAATGGTTACCTTCAGAAAAAGCAAAAGCTACTGAAAATTACGAATCTTGGTCAGAATTTTTAATACCGATAATGTAGTTAAATGAGGAAAATTTTATGAGTAAACATTTTAAAATTTATTCTGCTGTTTTTCCGATATTGCTAAAGGATGGAAAAATTTTACTACATAAACGTAAAAACACTGGCTATATGGTCGGGAAGTGGGATTTGGCTGGGACTGGACATGTTGAAGAAGGAGAAACAGCTAGAGAAGCAGTAGTAAGGAAATGTTTCTAAGAACTAGGAATAAATATTAATGTGTAAGATGTGGAATTTTGTTACCTATCTCATAGAGTAGGGATAAGTGATGGGTTTGATTATAATTATATTTATTTTATAGTAAGTGATTTTTCTGGTAATCCAAAAATAAAAGAAAAAGATAAAAATGCAGAAATAAGATGGTTTAATTTAGATGATCTTCCAGCTGATATAATTCCAGATAGAAAAGAAGCTATCAAAGCTAGTTTTAATGGTATATACTATAGCGAATGGACAGCGTAATTTAATTATTTTTATAGTTTTAGTTTTAATATATTATAAGTACCTTTATACTAGCTTTTATAATCATAATAAGTTATAATAATAAGGTTATTGAATTTTATAGAGAAAATATTGAAACAAAAACGAGGAGAAATAAATGACAACATTTGAAGAACTAGGAGTGAGTAAAGAGACCGTAAACTCTTTATTCGCTATGGGATTTATCGAACCTACTGGTATTCAAGAAGAGACGATACCATACGTACTATCAGGAATTGATGTACTTGCGCAAGCACAGACAGGTTCTGGAAAAACAGGAGCATTTGGAATACCAATAGTAGAAAGTATCCAAAAAAACGAAAAACTACAATCTTTAATTTTAGCACCTACTAGAGAATTAGCACAACAAGTCGGAGAACAACTTCGCTTAATGTCAAAAAACAAAGGCTTAAAGGTCAGTATAATTTTTGGTGGAACTAGTATTGAACGACAAATTCAAGATTTAAAGAAAAGACCACAAATAGTAGTAGGAACACCGGGTAGAGTTATCGATCACATTAACAGAAAAACATTAAAATTAGAAAATATATCGCACATAGTATTAGATGAAGCAGATGAAATGTTAAATATGGGATTCATAGATGATGTACGCTTCATTATGTCAAAAATAGAAAGTAGACATCAAACATTACTATTTTCTGCTACGATGCCATCGGCAATAAGAGAATTATCTACACAATTTATGAAGGATTACAAATTAATAAAAACAATGAGTGTAGAAGAATTAAACCCAGATATTACAGAATATGCTACGATAACACGAGAAAACGAGAAATTAGCAACATTAATAGGCTTTTTAGATGTTCACAATCCACATCTAGCAATAATATTCGGGCGTACAAAGCGCCGTGTAGATGAATTATCTAGTGCATTAGTAGCTAAAGGATATTTGGCAGAGGGGTTACACGGAGATATAACACAATCTAAGAGATTAGAAGTTTTACGTAAATTCAAAAACAATTCATTACAAATACTAGTAGCTACAGACGTAGCAGCTCGAGGTATAGATATTAGTGATGTAAGTCATGTCTATAACTTTGATATTCCACAAGATACAGAAAGTTACACACATAGAATAGGGCGTACAGGAAGAGCTGGGAAATCAGGTATTGCAGTAACATTCTTGAACCCGGTAGAAATGCCATACCTTCGAGATATCGAAGATAAAAAAGGTGAACGATTAAAAATGTTACGTCCATATTCAGAAGAAGAGATAAAAAAAGCTCGTTACAATAGGATGTATGAAGAAATAGTATCAGAATTAAATAATGACTATACATCATTAAATAGTTTGGCTAATCGTCTAATGGCAGAATCAAATGCAGAAAAAATAATAACGGTACTATTAAATAAATTAATAAATGACAAAAAAGATGTAGATGTCGAACTTTCTTTCGAAAAACCATTGACAAGAAAAGAATCAAAAAATAAACGTGGTGGACGTTCGTTTAGAAAAGACAATCGTCGTAACGAAAAACGTGACGACAAGAGACGTAACGAAAAGAAAGTTACAGACAAAAAGTTTTTTGATAAACGTGGACGAAGAACACAAAATAAATAAATATAGAAAATAAGAAATTATGCGGGAGTGACTAAAAATTAATTTTTAAGTTACTCCTTTTTAGAATAGAATAGAGGTATATTATGAACTATACATTAGTAGTAAATTTTCCTAGAGAAGAAGTAGTTGCTGATGGTAAGCAAGTAACGACGAACAAAAAAGAATTACTTTTAGAACAAGGTTTGGAAGACGTTATAGAATGGCACAAAAAATATCAAAACACAGGATATGTAGTTAATGTAAACTACAGAACTTCTTACGAAGAAACAGACCCATTTACAATAGCAAATAATCTAACGAAATCAGGTATTGATTACAAAGCAACATTGAAGATAAAAAATAACAATAATTATGAAAACAGTCTAAAATTAGCTAATCTTATAGAAAATCAAGGATATGATTACGAGATAACAGCAAAACTAAAAGTTAATGAAACTAGCCCAGTAGACTTTTCTAAAGAAAATACTTGGTTTGGGGAAGGTGCAGTGTATTCTGTTAAACCGAAAGTAGCAGTTACTGATATTATGGAAATAAAAACATTATTCGATAGATTGGTAGAAGCTGGCTATGAAGCATCCATAACGGTAAAACCTAAACGCCAAGCAGATTTAGAATTTGCAACGCAGCTAAGTGCATATCCAGAAGGAACAGAAGTAATTTTTAATTTACGTGATTCTGATTACTTAGAAGATTAATAATGATAGGAAAATATTTTATTAAAAGTTCTAAATTTACAGAGTTTAGAATCGTTATTTGAATAATCTTAGTTTTAAAAATTGCAACTCTAAAATGTAGTGTAACGTAATTTGCTTCATAAAGGCAACATCACTCCTAATAATTTAAATTTATCTTTATTTAGTAACGTTTTTTAATGTTATCGTAATGTATAAAAGTAATATATTTTTATAAAAACTTAAACTTTTTCATTTTATGTAATTTTAATGTATAACTAAAAATATGTTATAATATATAGAACTAGTCAAATTGTCATTTGGCTCGTTTTATATAAAAATTAATAAAGTATGAAAACAAAGGAGTAATAATATGGAAAAAAATATTGAACAATATATAGAGAAATTAACGTCGATACCATCACCAACAGGGTACACAAAAAAAATAATAAATTATATAGATGAAGAATTAAAATCTTTTGGATACAAACCAGAGATAACTAATAAAGGTGGATTGCTTCTAACAGTAGAAGGGAAAAATAAAGAAAAAGAACGATTTATTACAGCCCATATTGATACATTAGGAGCGATGGTAAAAGGAATAAAAGCAGACGGAAGACTTTCATTTGTTTTGGTAGGAGGATTTTCTTTTAACTCTATAGAAGGAGAAAATTGTACTATCCATTTAGCCAACGGAGAAACAATTTCAGGAACTATTTTATTACATCAGACGAGTGTTCACGTTTATGCTGATGCCAAAACTGCTGAACGTAAAGAATCTAATATGGAGATTAGACTGGATATAAAATCATCATCGGCAGAAGAAACAAGAAAAGCAGGAATTAAAGTAGGGGATTTTATATCGTTTGATGCACGAACAACTATTACAGAAACAGGTTTTATAAAATCAAGACATTTAGATGACAAAGTAAGTGCAGCTATATTAATTGATTTTTTAAAAAACATAAAGGAAAATAACGAAACATTGCCATATACAACTCATTTTTATTTCTCTAATAACGAAGAAATAGGATACGGAGGAAATTCAAATATTAGTGAATTAGTATGTGAATATGTTGCAGTAGATATGGGAGCTATGGGAGACGGACAACA
>CAMEOL010000026.1 GCA_945929765.1 uncultured Gemella sp. | reverse complement strand
CGAATTATGGGAACAAATTATAAATTCAAATATTTTATATATTTGAAATATGTATATAATTATTAAAGGAAATAATATAATGTATCCTAATATATTAAAAAATGTCATAACAGCATTTAAATTTTTATTATTAAAAAAATAAAATAATAAAATATAATACAAATCTGTTTTAAAAGGAACTAAAAAATGATATATTAATTTAGTTATTTGAATAAATAACGAAATATCTATTATTATATTATCAAAACCTTTTCATTTATTATATTCTATCATAGAATAAACCAAACATTAAATAATATACTACCAGAATTTTATATTTAGTATTATTATTTTTTCAGCCATTCAAAAAAATCCCACTGGAATTTTTCCAGTGAGATTTTCTATATGTTATTAGCGTTTAACGTTGTAGAATACGTTTAATCCACCGTATACTTGAGTTTCGTTTAACTCATCAGCGATACGTAATAATTGGTTGTATTTAGCGATACGATCTGTACGGCTAAGAGAACCTGTTTTGATTTGTCCAGCGTTCGTAGCTACTGCGATGTCAGCGATTGTTGCATCTTCAGTTTCTCCTGAACGGTGAGAAATAACTGCTGTGTAACGAGCACGTTTAGCCATTTCGATAGCTTCTAAAGTTTCTGTTAAAGTTCCGATTTGGTTAACTTTGATTAAGATTGAGTTACCTACACCTTTTTCGATACCTTGAGATAGTTTAGTAGTGTTTGTTACGAATAAATCATCCCCTACTAATTGTACACGATCTCCGATACGTTCTGTAAGTAATTTCCATCCTTCCCAGTCGTTTTCGTCCATACCATCTTCGATAGTTAAGATTGGGTATTTGTTTACTAATTCTTCTAAGTAGTCTACTTGCTCAGCTGAAGTACGTTTTGCTCCACCTTCTCCTTCGAATTTAGCATAGTCGTATACTCCATCAGTGTAGAATTCTGATGACGCACAGTCAAATCCTAAGAATACGTCTTTCCCTGGCTCTAAACCAACTGCTTTAATTGCTTCTAAGATTGTTTCTACTGCATCTTCAGTTCCTTCAAACTTAGGTGCAAATCCACCCTCATCTCCTACTGCTGTAGCTAATCCACGTGATTTAAGGATTTTAGCTAAGTTGTGGAAGATTTCTGCTCCCCAACGTAGTGCTTCTTTAAATGAAGGAGCTCCTACTGGTAAAATCATAAATTCTTGGAATGCTATTGGTGCATCTGAGTGAGATCCACCATTTACGATGTTCATCATTGGTACTGGTAATTCTTTTGAGTTAACTCCACCTAAGTAACGGTATAGAGGTACTCCTAATGAATCTGCCGCAGCGTGTGCTACTGCTAAAGATACACCTAAGATAGCGTTAGCTCCTAAACGTCCTTTGTTTTCTGTTCCATCTAATGCGATCATTGCACGGTCGATAGCAACTTGCTCAAATACGTCAAATTTCCCTTCTAATAATGGAGCGATTTCTTCGTTTACGTTAGCTACTGCTTTAGAAACACCTTTTCCTAAGTAACGATCTTTGTCTCCATCACGTAATTCTACTGCTTCATATTGTCCTGTAGATGCTCCTGACGGCACTAATGCACGTCCGAAAGCTCCTGATTCTGTTGTAACTTCAACTTCTACAGTTGGGTTCCCACGAGAGTCTAATACTTCTCTTGCATATACTTCTGAGATGATATCGAAAGTTTTTTGTAACATTTAAGTTCTCCTTTATTATCTTTGTAACAATTATTATTTTTTATTATTTTACGCCTTCTAATAACGCGATAAATGAATCTGGTTGTAGTGATGCTCCACCTACTAGTGCTCCATCAACGTCTGGACAAGCCATGTATTCTTTAATATTTTCTGGTTTTACAGAACCACCATATTGTACACGTACTTTATCAGCTACTTCTTGTCCAAAATCTTTAGCAACTACGTCACGTACTGCTTTACACATTTTTTGTGCATCTTCTTGTGTTGCTGATTTTCCTGTTCCAATAGCCCAAATTGGTTCGTAAGCTATTACCGAAACTGCAACTTGCTCTGCTGTTAATCCTTTTAGAGCTGCCGAAACTTGACGTGATACTACTGCTTCTGCTTCGTTTGCTTCGTATTGTTCTAATGTTTCTCCGCAACAAATAATCGGTAGCATTCCGTTACGGAAAATTGCCTGAGCTTTTTTGTTAATATCTTCATCTGTTTCGTGGAAATAATCACGACGTTCAGAGTGTCCGATAATAACATAGTTAACTCCAAGTGCTGCTAATGATTTTGGAGATGTTTCTCCTGTAAATGCTCCTTCGTCTTCAAAGTAGCAGTTTTGAGCAGCTACTTTTAGTTCACTTCCTGAACTAAAGTGTTTTACTCCATTTAATAGTAGTGCTGGCGCTCCTACTACAGATTCAACTACTTCTGATGAAGGTAGTCTATCTTTTACTGCATTCACAAATTCAATAGCTTCTGCTACTGTTTTGTTCATTTTCCAGTTACCTGCAATAATTGGTTTTCTCATTTGAAAAGAACCTCCCTATTTTATTTATTTGATAATGAATCTATTCCTGGTAATACTTTTCCTTCAAGGTATTCTAGTGAAGCTCCTCCACCTGTTGAAATGTGTGAGAACTTGTCAGCAAATCCTAATTGGATAGCTGCAGTAGCACTATCTCCACCACCGATAATTGTAGTTGCACCTTCTAGGTTAGCTATTGCTTCACATACTCCTACAGTTCCTTTTGCAAAGTTAGGCATTTCGAATACTCCCATAGGTCCATTCCAAATTACTGTTTTTGCTCCATTTAAAACTTCACGGAATAATTGTACTGAAGCTGGTCCGATATCTAATCCTTCTTCGTCAGCTTGAATATCGTCTGTTGCTACACGACTTGGTGCATCGTTAGAAAATTCTTTTGCTACTACTGTATCTACTGGCAACACTAGTTTATCTCCAGCTTTTTCCATTAATTCGCGTGCATATTCTACTTTATCATTTTCACAAAGTGAAATTCCGATTTCTTTACCTTGAGCTTTTAAGAATGTATAAGCCATTCCTCCACCGATAATTACTTTGTCAGCTTTTCCTAATAAGTTTTCGATTACTGCGATTTTATCAGAAACTTTTGCTCCTCCTAAAATTGCAACTAATGGTCTTACTGGTGTGTCTACTGCTTCACCTATAAATTTAATTTCTTTTTCTATTAAAAATCCATATGCTGAATTTCCTTCTCCGATATTAGAAGCGATACCTTTATTTGATGCGTGAGCACGGTGTGCTGTACCGAATGCATCATTTACAAATACATCTCCTAAAGATGCCCAGTATTTTCCTAATTCTTCATCATTTTTAGATTCTTTTTTACCATCAACGTCTTCAAAACGTGTGTTTTCAAACATTAGAATCTCACCATTTGCTAATCCTTTAACAGCTGTTTCTAATTCTTCTCCACGTGTTATTGGAACGAATTTTACTTCTTTTCCTAAAACTTCTGATAGTCTTGCTGCTACTGGTGCTACTGTTTTTGACGCTTTATCTGCTTCTTCTTTTACACGTCCTAAGTGTGTGAAAGCTACTACTTTTGCACCTTGCTCTAATGCATAGTTAATTGTTGGTAACGCTGCTGTAATACGATTGTCGTTAGTGATAACTCCATCTTTTAGCGGCACGTTAAAATCAACACGCATTAAGACTGTTTTTCCTTGTAAGTTTCCTAAATCTTTAATAGATTTTTTCATAGAAAGCTCCTTTTTCTTTTTTCAATATAGATGATAAGGGCGTGGATAAAATAGTATATTCCTATTTATTTCCAAACCCCTATCTTAAATATTACTTAAATTATTTTAATAATCCAGCGAAGTGTTTTAATGTTCTTACTAATTGTGCAGTGTAAGACATTTCGTTATCATACCAAGATACAACTTTAACTAATTGTTTGTCTCCTACTGTAAGAACTTTTGTTTGAGTTGCATCAAATAATGAACCAAATTCGATTCCTACGATGTCAGAAGATACGATTTCGTCAGTGTTATAACCAAATGATTCTGTAGCTGCTGCTTTCATAGCTGCGTTTACTTCTTCTGCTGTTACGTTTTTCTCTAAAACTGCTACTAATTCAGTTAATGATCCAGTTGCAACTGGTACACGTTGAGCAGCTCCATCTAATTTTCCGTTTAATTCAGGAATTACTAGTCCGATAGCTTTAGCTGCACCTGTTGTGTTAGGAACGATGTTTTCTGCAGCTGCACGTCCACGACGTAAGTCTCCTCCACGGTGCGGAGCGTCAAGTGTGTTTTGGTCTCCTGTGTATCCGTGAATTGTTGTCATTAATCCTTCTACAATTCCGAAGTTATCGTGTAATGCTTTTGCCATTGGAGCAAGACAGTTTGTAGTACATGAAGCACCAGAGATAACTGTTTCAGTTCCGTCTAATGTATCGTGGTTTACGTTGTAAACGATTGTTTTAAGGTCGTTTCCTGCTGGTGCAGAGATAACAACTCTTTTAGCTCCTGCTTGGATGTGAGCTTCTGCTTTTTCTTTAGAAGTGAAGAATCCTGTACATTCTAATACTACGTCTACATCTAATTCTCCCCATGGTAGTTCAGTTGGGTTAGCTTGAGCGAAAGCTTTTACTTCTTTACCGTTTACTACGATAACTCCTTCACCTTCTACTGCTTCACCTTTGAAACGTCCTTGAGTTGTATCGTATTTTAATAAGTGTACTAATTGTTTTACTGGAGTTAAGTCGTTGATAGCAACTACTTCAATCCCTTCCACTTCTTGAATTCTTCTGAATGCTAATCTTCCGATACGTCCAAATCCATTAATTGCAACTTTTACTGTCATAGTGTTTAGTTCCTCCTAAAAATAATATTAATGTGTTATGACCGTTTTTAAAATTTTTTTACAAAGAGGTTCATCAATAATAAGAGTTGTATTTTTAGGCTTACTGTTTAAATAGCTATAAACAGCATTGGCTTTAGTACCTCCTCCTACTATTGTGAAAATATTTGTCACTTTTGAGACATCTTCATAATTCATACCTATTGTTTTTGACTGATAAACATTGTTCCCTTTACTATCAAAGTAACTTCCGAATGCTTCACTTTGTACGTTATTATCTTTTAATTTTTGAACAATATCTAAAGACAATCTTCTTCGACTTGCCATTTCAAATGCATCGCCGACACTATGAATTATTATTGATGTTTGATTGATAATATCAACAGCTTGTTTAACTATCGGTTCTTTCATAAGTTCGTCCATAGTTCTGCTCCCTATATTATCAGGCGCGTGTAGTAGTTGGTAATTATGATTAGAATTCACTGCCATTTGTGTGGCAATGTCATTTGATTGATAGCCTGTATTAGAAATTGTCAATGCTCCTCTAATTGGCGTAATCATTAAATTTTTATCATAACCGAATGTTTTGTCTACCTTGCTAGCGACATATTGCATTGTGCTTCCTCCGCTAACTCCTATTACACACTCTTTAGTTAATATACCATTTACTTTATCAAAAAGCAAGCGTACCATATCTTCTCTAGTAACTTCGCTTTTCGTAAAATCCCCTCTAATAACATATACTTCTTTTATTCCAAAATGTTCTCGAATAATTTTTCTAGCACTTAAAAATGGGTCTTCTACAAACAGACCTTTAACATCTGCCAAAAAACTTTCTCCCTCAGAAGTAACTGTCATACCTGTGGTATTTTTTGATATAAGACCAAGTTTGAACAGAACATCGCATTCGGTTCTAAGTTGACGTTCTGTCATACCTACTATATCTATAAGAGATTTCCTCCCAACGGGTTGGTGTACTTTTATTGTTACTAACAATTCATATCTCTTATTAAATTTTTCGAACAAATCAGGAATAAGTCTACTTTGTATATGTAACAATTGTAAAATATCCATATCTTCGCTCCTATTTATATGAAAATTTGGGTGGTCGCTTTGTGTCCTGAGTGGTCATTTAAAGTCCACTTAAGGTTAAAAAAAATTGCGCCTCACAAACTTTCTACAGTAATTATAGCACTCTATTATAAAAAATGCAACTAATTATATGCAAAAAGTAGTGATTTCGCAATGTTTTTTTATTTTATTATAGACAATAATTCTACCGTAATTATAAAATGAAATACATAAAGCATTTCTTTTTCTTTATAGTCTAACGGTAAATGTTCGTAAACATATTGTCCGGGATAGTTAGCAACAATGTCATCTGACAATTCTTTCGTAATAACTCTCAAAGGAATATATAAGTTTAGTTTCTTTTTCAATTCTTCTTTATTGTAGAAAAATAATTTTTTTGATTTAGCCTGAAACAGCAAGTCAGAGAGTAGCACATTTTCTATAATTTCTGCTACAGAACTGAATTTTACATTATTCCCATTTATTTTTATTAAATCAATTATATTATCTATTAATATTTGCGGAACATATTTATTTAACGTACTATTATTTCTTACATTTTTTATTGTATCTACTTTATTTTTTTTATTGTCGTTTGGTTGTTCTGAATTAGCAAATACAACTAAAGATTCATCTATAAGTAATATTCTATCTTTTTCAAATGATAGATATTTATCGCTATTTTTCAAATTAATTTTCGTTAATTCTATATCTAATTTTTGGAATGGTTTTTTAAATTTACCATTATCCAATAAATAAAAACCATTGTATCCTTTATGATATTTAAATTCCAATGATACCCCTCCTTATCACCTGTTTTTTACATACTATAATATACTAACACAACTAACTCTATTTTACAATAGCACAGGGAAACCACCTACTATGTTCTACTTGTTAAGCTAAAAATTAAAAAACCCCTGAATAAATTCAGGGGTTGAAATCTTAAAGAGGGAAATCTTTAGATTTTCTTAATTTTAATTAGAATAACCAAAAAAACAAATTAGAATTTACGTTTTCTTGCCGCTTCTGATTTTTTCTTACGGCGTACACTTGGTTTTTCGTAGAATTCACGTTTACGTACTTCTTGAATTGTTCCGTTTTTTGATACCGCACGTTTAAAACGACGTAGTGCATCTTCTAAAGTTTCATTTTTACGAACTACAGTTTTTGACATTGGATTTCCCTCCCTCCGAAATTAAAAATCTAAAATTAATGTGTATAAAATACTAGCGCAAAATGCACGTTCACAATATACTCTAAAATTATATTATATTTGATTTACTATGTCAACTATTAATCTTAATTTATTTTGAATCAAGCCAATTTTTCATATTTTCTAAAAATGAGATATACCCTTTTTTATTTTGATATGCTGGTATTTCTGCTAAAAACACTTGTTTTGGTAAAATATTTTGTTGTTTTTTAGTTGCTAAGACTATTACTTTTTGTTGTTCTTTATTTTTAAATAATTCTTCTGGTAACATAATAAATGCATTAAAATTAATTTTCTTTTCGATAAACTTCTTAATATTTTCATCAAAATTCATTATATCTTTCGGAAGAACCAAAATAGCGACACCATCATCTTTTAGATAATTAGTTGCTTGTTCTAAAAATAACAACGTATTAATACTATAACCCTCACTGCTACACAACTCAAAATTCAAACTATTATCTTCATCCGTATAGTACCCAAATGGCGTATCTGAAATTACCACATCTTGAAAAGGTATATTTAACGGTTTTAAGGCATCTTGATTTAATATTTCTACTTCTTGTTCTAATAAATTAAAAATATTTTGTTGTAGTTTTGCATAGCTGTAGTCTACATCTACTGATACTAACTTGCTATTTTCTTTTATCTTATCTGTTAATGATAAAAATAATGTTCCACTACCGCTTGCTAGATCTGTTATTTTTATTTTTTCGTCACCAAAAATAACTTCTATAATATTCGCAATATACAATCCTATAATTTCTGGAGTTACGTTATAATTAATGTTTTGTAATTCTTTAACAGCCTTTAAAACCAAAAATTGATATACTTTCTTTATTTCTTCTTTAGTGTAGTTATCAACAATTTCAAAATATTTTTTGTCTTCGTGCAACTCCAAATAGTTAGCTAGTGCTGTTAAATAATTTTCCTTTTTATCATTTTTTTCTTTTTCTACTTCCGAATCTATTTTATAAAATAATTGTTCAATATTTGACATAACATCCTCTTATTTTTTATTTATTTTATCGTTTAATTTTTGACGCAAGTCGCTAAAATCTTCTTTTATTACTACTGTATCCGAAATATAGTCATGCAGCCCTTTTTTCTTCGGTGTAAATGCTAGCACTAAATAAGGTATAAACTTCAACATATCATTTAAAAATCTTCCTACCACTTCTCTAAATAATACGTCTACTAATGACGGCTTGCCACCTTCTTTTTTTTCTACTTTTATTCTTACGATCATTTTACCAAGTGTTTGTGAAAAAATATAAGTCATTAAGAAGAAGTATAAATAATAACATATTACATATTCCAGCATAGAGTCTAGAATTTCTACTCTTACTGATAAGTACCCCAGTGTTATTGTATTAAATATACGTCCTAATAATAAAACTAATGTCACATCTATCATATAAGCTATAAATCTTAACCAAAATCCCGCATAAAAATTACTTGATATTTTTACGTAATCTGAAAATGTGGCTTCTATTGTTTCTTCTTTTTCTGTTATTTGTGAAATAGGATGTTCTTCTTTTTCAATATTATTATTTTCCGAACTAATATTTTCTACTTGCGATTCTTTTTTGTCTTCTTCTTGTGTTATTTGTTCTAAGTTAGTGTTTTTTTCTTCCATATCTTACTCCTAACCTAAATAATTTCTCTCTATTGTGTTTGTATTATTTATTCTTGCCTCTACTTCACTTGCTACAGACTGTGCTAATGAACTTACTAAATTGTTAAGGAAACTTGCTGTTTCTTTTGGTGCTACATATTCTACTATCTCTGGATTTGATAAACCTTTTTCTTCTTTTATGGCTTCTATTAAGTCTTTTTCTGTCCCTATCTGATCTATTAATCCATTGTTTAAGGCTTGTTTTCCACTATACACTCGTCCATCTGCTAGTTGTAGTACTTTTTCTCTAGACATATTTCTTCCTTTTACTATTAAATCTACAAATTTATCATAAGATTCTTTGTTTAATTCTTTATAGATTGCTAATGTTGATTCTGGAATGTCTTCTGTTAATCCTCCTACAGCTTTTTGCTCCCCTGATCTTATTACTTGATTTTTTATACCGTTATCTTCAAGGAACTTCTGCATAGATAAGTTACTCATAACTACACCTAGTGATCCTGTTGTCGTTTCTTCGTTAGCAAATATTTTTTTCGATGCCATTGATATGTAATATCCTCCTGAAGTAGCTTGTTTTTTCATCACTACATAAACATCTTTACCACTATTTACTAAGGCGTTATATATTTCACTACTTTCGTATACTCCTCCTCCAGGCGTGTTTACTGACAGCATAATCGCTTTTACATTCGGATCTTCTTTTGCTGTTTTTATTTGATTTATTACAGAATATGATGTTTCTTCGTTAGTCATACTTTCATCAATAGTTCCGTTAATAGTTATTTTTTGAATTACCGTGCTTGTATCTCCTGCTTGAATTACTTTTTTTCCACCTTGATTATTTCCTAATAGAGAATTTATATTTAGACTTTCTATCGCTTTTGACGCACTCTCTTCTTCTATTTCTTTTGAGCTTGTACCTGCTATCCAAGAAAATACTATTATTGCTCCTGATGCTAATAATGCTATTAACCTTTTTTTATTTTTTTTCATAGATTATACTCCTTGTTGTTTCGCTACGAATTTGTTATATTTTTTTAGAAATGCTAATTCTGCTGTTCCTGTAGAACCATTTCTATGTTTTGCTATAATTACTTCTATAGTTGTTACTCCATTATTTTCTTGTTTTTGCCCATCTTCATCATTTTCTTCCCTGTTATAATAATCATCTCGATATAGGAAAGAAACTATATCAGCATCTTGCTCTATACTTCCTGATTCTCGCAAGT
>CAMEOL010000025.1 GCA_945929765.1 uncultured Gemella sp. | reverse complement strand
TTTACTAAAATACTACTAATTTCCACTAAAACATTTTTTCGTAATGATATTAATTCGCTAAAGAACTTATTAATTCACAAAACGCATCAGTTTCTTCTATAGTTGTTGACCAACTAGTAACGATACGAATAACCGTTTCGTCAGAACTATATTTTGACCATTTCGTAACAACTGCTCTTTCCTCTAATCTTGCCAAAACATCATCTTTCACTATAGCAAAAATTTGATTTGTCGGCGTATCTAAATATAGTTTATAACCTGATTCTTGTAGTGTATGTCTTATTTTATTCGCACACAAAATAGCATTTTTACCTATTTCTACATATAAATTATCTTTAAACAATTCAGAAAATTGGATACCCAACATTCTTCCTTTTGCTAAAACCGCTCCATGTTGTTTAATAATAGTAAAAAAATTCGGTATTAAATTAGGATTAGGAATCACTACCGCTTCTCCGAATAGTGCACCACATTTCGTTCCACCAATATAAAAAGCATCACAATATCTCGCCATGTCTTCTAAAGTAACGTCATTTTCTGGACTAGCTAACGCATAAGATAATCTTGCCCCATCTGCAAATAAAGGTATTTTATATTTTTCACAAACTTTTTTTAGATCAGTTAACTCTTCTTTCGAATATAGCGTCCCGTATTCTGTAGGTTGAGAAATATAAACCATACCCGGTATTACCATATGATTGTAATTAGGAGTCTGCCAAAATTTTTCTAAATAATCTTGAACTTGATTAGCAGAAATTTTACCATCTTTTCCCGGCAAGGTTAATATTTTATTCCCTGCAAATTCTATTGCTCCTGCTTCATAATTATTTATATGCCCTGTTTCTGCCGATATTACTCCTTGATAATGTTTTAATAAAGCGTGAATAACTACCGCATTAGTTTGCGTTCCTCCAACGAGCAACTTAACTTCAGCATCTTGAGCATCACAAGCTTCTCTAATTAAATTTTTTGCAAGTTCGGTATAGTCATCAAAACCATAACCAACTGTTCTATCTAAGTTAGTTTCTACTAATTTATTTATAATATTAGGATGAGCTCCTTCTGCATAGTCTATCCCAAAATACAACTTACGTTCCATACATCTACCTCATTAATTGTTATATTCAATTTTATTTTACATCAATTTTTTTTGCAATACAACAATTATTAATACGCTTATCAGTAGCATAGAAATTAAAATCTATTAACTATTATATTCTGTAGTTCAACATATATATTAAAATTAATACTGGTGTATGGATTTTTCTCCATTCCCTGTATTTATTATACAACCACAAAAACACCTAATCAGCCTGCTAGCTAATTAGGTGTAAATATTGATAAAAATTTTAAAATAAATCGACAAATCAAGAAAATAAATTTAATTATTTTTCACAAAATAGCTTCCCTTCTCTTGCTCCAATCAATTTTTAGTATTTTTAATATAAATAGCTACTATCTATCTCCCCATACTTCAGCAACTATTTCTTGAATAAGTTTTATTTTTTTCCACTGATCTTCTTCTGTCAGAATATTACCTTCTTCTGTTGAAGCAAATCCGCATTGAGTACTTAAATATAGATTTTCTAATGGAACATATTTTGCCGCTTCATGAATTCGAGATATTACTTCTTGTTTATCCTCTAAATCTGCAAATTTAGAAGTTATTAATCCAAGAACTACTTTTTTACCTGGTTTTATTTCTTTTAATGGCTCAAAACCTCCTGCACGCTCTGTATCGAACTCTAAGTAATAAGCGTCCACGTTTTCTTTTCCAAATAAAGTTTCTGCGATAGCATCATATCCTCCTTGACATCCCCAAGTAGAATGGAAGTTTCCTCGACACACGTGAGTTGTAACTACTAAATCTTCTGGTAATTCTGTCAAAATAGAGTTGTTTAAACGGATAAAATCTGCAGATAATTCTTCTCTTATTTCTTGAGGTGTTCTTCCGCTACCATCAGAAATTATACCTAATACGAAGTCATCTACTAAAGCTCCCCAAGTACAATCATCTAACTGTAAATTGCGACAACCTGCTGCATATAAATCTTTTATAACTTGTTTGTATGCTGACGCTATATCAGCAAACAACTCATCTTTCTCTGGATAGATAGTAAATGTTTGTGCAACATGCTCGCTATCACGGACTAGTTCAAAATAAAATTGTGCCGGTGCAGGTATAGTTTGACGAGCTATTCCTTCTTCTCCTACAGCATCATAAACGAATTTAAAATGGTTTATAAACGGATGATTCTCACCTGTTATTTTTCCTGATAGGCTTGCTGAATCTGGTTTTGTCGTTTCATCGTGGAATTGATAGCCCGTTTTTGCTTGTGTATGCTCAACACCATTCAGCCCCCAGAAAAAATCTAAATGCCAGTATGCTCGACGGAACTCTCCATCAGTTATTCCTTTCAAGCCAGCTTCTTTCTGCTTTTTAATTAACGCTAAAATATGTTTGTTCTCAATTTCAGTTAATTGTTCCCTTGTAATGTTCCCTTGATTAAAATCTAAACGTGCTTGAGCAAGTTCTGCTGGGCGTAAATAAGATCCTACGTGATCTACTCTAAATGGTGCGTTGTGTCCTTTACATGTACAGTTTGTATTAATTGTTATCTCCTTTTTTGCATGTTTTTCTTTTATTTATTTTTCGTATTTTTTATTTCTAATTTTCTTCTTCAAGTATTGCTATGGCACGAACCGGTGAACCTGTTGCTTCTTTCCAGTTCGGATAACTTATATATATTAGAGATCCCACAGGAGGTACTTGGTCTAAATTGTTTAGTACTTCTACTTGATAAATATCTTGTTCTAACAAGTAATATTCTTCGTATAAAAATCCTTTTTCTTTAACCGTCAATCCCGCATCTGTATCTAACGTTTCATGCCCTGCACCTTTAACTTTTCTTTCATGTATTAAAAATTGTAGAGCTTCTCTTGACCAACCAGGTGTTCTCTGTACCCCTTCTTCGTCTAAATTACGAATTTCGTCTTGGTTTGGCCAACGTTTTGACCAGTCACTACGAAATGCCACAAAAGATTCCGGTAAAATTTCTCCATACTGACGTTCGAACTCCAAAATATCTTCTTTCGCAATTTCATAATCATTGTTTTCTTCAACTACTGCTGATTTATCAATTACATAAAAGGGCAACAGTAAATCTTTTAGTGATATATCATCTAAATAACGTCCTCCTTCTACGAAGTGAATCGGCGCATCTATATGTGTCCCATACTGTCCTACAACCGAAAATTGTTGAACATGAAAACCATCTTTCAAAGTAAATAAATCTTTTTTCTCCAAAGCTGGTAAAGCCGGAAATTTTGGAGAATTCTCGTCTATTTTGTGAGATAAATTCACCCATTTCTTTCTCTTTAGAGTCTTATAAATATTTAGTAATTCTGTCATAACTACCTCCTTTTTTTGTAAATAACACAGAAAACAAAAAACGTCCTTATTCAAGTATATACTTGAACAAGGACGTTTATCTTATAATCTTTAAACGTGGTACCACCTTGATTTGCAATATTTTTACAAATATTACCTTACTAAAGTACGCACTACATTACAGCAGTGTTATACTCCGAAGCTATAGCGGGCTCACCCGTAGTAGCCTAATTATTCGACTACTAACACTCAAAGACCATTTTCAAAGTTTCGTAATTGATCTCCTTTCACCTGCCGAGACTCTCTGTGCAACACTCTGCTTTTACTTATCTTATCAACGTGTGTTATTTATTTAACGATAGTATAACAAAAAAAATTTTAGACGTCAACCATATTTTTAAAATTTTTCCGAAATAATTTTGAATAGTCTGAAAACTATTTATATGAAGAAATTTTAAGGCTGTCATTTTTTAAATACGAATATTTTTATATAATTCATGAAAACTTTACTCGACATTATTTGTTGTTATTTCTTATTTTGTCTAATATTTTTTTTGTGTTTTCTAAATTCATATGTTGTACTTTTGCCAGCTCTGCTGCTACTATTTCAACTTCTTCGTTCGTAGCTCCTGCTAAAAGAGCAAGCGACTTAGCATGCAACTTCATATGACCTTGTTGGATACCTACACTTACGAGAGCTTTTAACGCTGCAAAGTTTTGGGCTAAACCTATAGCAGTTATTATTTGTGCTAAAGTTTTTGCGTCTGGATTACCTAGTATTTCGTGTGAAATTTTTACCGTTTCGTTAAGTCCTATAGATCCACCTACAGAAGCAACGGGCATAGGCAATGTTAATTCTCCAACTAAAACATCATTTTCTACATCATATTCCCAAGTTGACAACCCCTCGTATCTCCCATTCTTACACGCATAAGAATGGCACGACGCTTCAATAGCACGCCAATCATTACCACTTGCTATGACAACCGCATCTATCCCATTAAAAATACCTTTGTTGTGTGTTGCCGCTCTATAAGTATCCCCTTTTGCCAATTTACTTGCTAACTCTATTTTTTTCGCAATATTTTTAGCTTCTTCAGCATCTTTTGCTAGATCAAAAATATTTATTCGACAAGTTGCTTGCACTAATGATTTTGTTGCATAATTCGATAAAATTGCCATTAGTGATTTTCCTGATGTAATGTTTTCTAGAGGTTTTTTTAGCGCTTCTAACATATTGTTCAAAATATTTGCTCCCATAGCCTCTTGTACATCGACTGATAAATAGACAACAACAAATTCCACATCATCTTCTAGAATTATATCTACCGTAATATCCCTAGCCCCTCCACCTCGTTTAACTATTGAGGGATGAGCATCATTAGCTATTTGCAATAACATTTCTTTATCTGCATTTATCTTTTCTATTGCCAAAGATTTATTTTCTACATCATATAACGCTATCTGCCCTATCATTTTTCTATCTAATATTTTTGTTACAAAACCACCAGAATTAGCTATTATTTTGCTTGCATTACTACATGCAGCAACAACTGATGGCTCTTCTGTGACCATTGGAACAGTATAATTATTATTATTAATCAAAATATTAGGTACTACACTAAAAGGTAGTGCAAATGTCCCAAGATGATTTTCTGCCATTTTTCCCGCAACACTAATATCTAACATTTCATTATTTAATATTTTATTAGCTGCTTCTTCTGATATTATATTTATATCTTTTAATATATTTATACGTTCTTCTCGACTTTTTTTGTAAAATCCTTTAAATGTCATAACAATTCTCCTTAAATAACTTAATTAATTATATCAAAAAAAACAACCAAATCATATATCTACACTCTTATTGTTTTAAATTTTACTTTTATTTATATGTATCTATAAATGTATTAAGAAGTTACTATTGCTTTTCTATTTTTCCCTCTTATACAATTTATTTAACGTTATTTTCTAATAAACATAGAAAACTGACAATCATCTCAGTTTAAACATAAAATTCAGAATTATTAAATTCAAATTAAATAATTAACTCTTTTTTGTACATCATTATAATCATACCCTACATTTGTGAGTCTGTTCTTCCTGTCTTAATTTTAAATCGTCAATAGAGCCTTTTTAGATTTTATTTTCGTTTGTTTGCTTCGCACAAGAAAGAAGATGATTGGTGCTTTTTTATTTTGTTTTGAAAAAAATTTTTTTTATTATATTTTCTTTTTCTGTTATTTTTCTTTTTTTGTTTGAATAAACACATCTTTGTTTTTCATCTTTTCTTAACTGTTTTTCTTATTGTTTTCCATATATTTTCATGTTATATTATAAGTGTAAACATCAACGTATATTAATTTATGTTTTATATGTAGTTGCAAATGCATATATATTATTTTTACTATTCATAAGGGAGGATAAAATTATGGATAAAAAAATAATAAGTATTATTACAACAATACCTATCATAATATTAATTTGGAGTAAATATTTTGAATCAAATATAATAAAAATAATAATAAGTATATATTTAATATCAATTATTATTATAAATAATTATTATAAAAAAGAATAAGTTTAAAATTAAAAGGACATACTCCTGTTGAATTCAGAAATATGTCCAATACTGATATTTAATTTTTATGTCCAATTAATTGGGGTCATCACACATAGCAGGTGTTTTTTGGTTTCGAAGACTTCTCATCTTCAACTAACTAAAGCTTTTAAGTTAAATTCGGAGATGGATTTTTCCATACTCTGGATTTAGTATACAACGAAATTACCTAGATTCTTTCCTATTTCATTATACCAGTCTTAAAATTTGACAAAAAACAACATTACTAAATTATAAAATATCAAATTTTTCAATATTTTAATTTTATAAAGATTTAATTTTATCAATTATTCCATTAACAATTGTTTTTGCTCCGTTTGTCACTCCATCTATAGCTTTATTAGTATATGTTAATACCTTATCAATGCCACTCCCAACTCCTTTTAAAAGACTCTTCATTTTATCTACAGTATTTTCATATACTAATTTTGAAGGTATAATAAATTTATCTTGAGTATCTCTCTTACCTTGATTTACGCTAGCAAAAAATGATGTTAATTTATGTGAGTAAGCTATTCCATTCGCTTCTTTAATTAACTCGTTTATCTCTTGTTGTTTATTCATATCAATCTTTATTTTTTCAGGATTTAAATACGCTAAACTTTTCTCAATTGTATTAGGATGCCATAGAGATGAATTAGGTCCATTTACAATCAGTTGGTTTAATAATCCTCTATCTGTTATGTATGTAGAAACAGAACCAGATTTTTGTGAATATTTTAACAATCGATTATAATATGGTAAATGTAATGGTATTTGTATTCCTGGTCCATTAAAATTCACTACAGATGTAACCAACTCGTTATTGATATCCTTTCCTTTCATATAAGCATAATAAGCTTGGTATCCACCTAAAGAATGCCCTGTAATAAATACTCTTTTATTCTTAAATTCATCGCGTTTTAAAATATCTTCTATTTGTGTTTTTGCTACATTAGATGCCAAAGAAATACCAAACAATATTTTCAAATCTGTTAGGCCCTCTGCTAACTTTTCATCAGTTCCTCTATACGCAATTACAATATTTTCACCATTTTCAAATACCATTACGTCAGATTTTACTAATACAGGAACAATTGATAAATCATATTTTTTTGTATTTTTATATACCAATTTCCAATTATCAAAGAATTTTTTATCATTATTATTCTCTGATAATAAATCTAAATAGTATAGCATTTTACTATCAAAAATTTTATTTTCTGAAGTATTAAGAATTTCATTTAATGTTTTTCCAATATCAGTATCTTTAAAATTATAATAAGCTATCTCAGAAAATAATAGTAGATCTCTTTCTCCTACATTCCATTTTTCAAATAAAAATTCTCTTCCGAATGAATCCCTAACTTCTCTTTTTTCATAAGCATCGTCATATCCATCTCCATCAGTATCTAGTGTGTTAGAAGCTACATCTTCTATAGCTACATTTGATTTTAATTCAAGATCTATATACCCATCTTTATCATCTGTAATTCCATCACCATCTGTATCTGCTTTTTCAGGATCACTAAGTACATATAAAAATGCTTTTCCATTTAAGTGTTTTTCCGGTCTTACTTCATTACCATTAACTAGGTTGTCATTATCATAATCTTTGGCAAATAGGTTTTCTATATATTCATAATTTAAATTATCTATTTTTTTATTAATTTCTTCTATATTAGAACTTTGTATATTATATTCTTTTGATATCTTTTCTCTAGCTGTTGCCATTTGTATTTTAAAATACGGTGATTCTTTTCCAGTTGAGAGGTGTAACTTTCCTTTTAAAATTTCTCTTGTATAATAAGGAGAAATTCTATCTTTATTTACATCTAATTCTTTTTGCTTTATATCATTATCAAATTGATCAAAGATTTCAGGTAGTTCTTCTGATTTTTTAGCAAAATAAAACTTCCCACCAGTACCATTTGCTAATTTTGCTAATTTATTTTGATTTATTTCTCCTAAACCTATTGTAAAAATATTGATGTTATTTTTAATAGCCTCACTTATAACTTCATCATAAGAACTATAATCATCACCATCAGTCAATAAAAATATATATTTTTTATTATTTGATTCACTTTTCAGTAGTTCTATACTTTCTTTAATAGCATTGTAAATATCTGTTCCCCCACTTGAATCAATTTTATCAACATCGAGTAAAGCATCATCTATATTATTTGTCAATGATTTTTTTATATTAATAGTATTATCAAAATCTAGAATCGATACTCTATCATGATTTTTATCTAGCTGAGCAAGAAGTTTTTTTGTTAAACTTAAACGTAAATTTCCTTTATCATTCCAATCCATACTAGACGAGCTATCTATAGCAAAAACAATTGAACGTCCTTTATTTTTTGTATTAAGGGGACTAGTTATTTTATCGTCTTCAACATCATTAATAACATAATCTGTAGCTAATTTATTTACTTCATCTTGCTTATTCTTATCAATTACAGTATATGCTCCAGATTCATTAATATTGGCATAAGCCATGTCACCTATAACCTGTGTGTCTATTGGTTTAAAAATCTGTGTTTTTTTATTATAATGATAAATGGTAGGCACACTATCAGAATCCAAACTATTAACATCAAATTTTAATCCTAATTTGGTATTTTTAAAGTCTTTATCATAATTAATATTAATTGCACTTCCTAGATATCCCGGAACTTCTTTATCTAACATATAACTATTGTTATTAGATAACTTAATATTTTTTATCTCCTTTTCATATAAATTAGAAGATATATTTACTAGCTTTCCATCACCTTTTAATGTTTCAAAACCAGGTTTTCTAGTTCCTATTCTCATTACTCCAGTAATTACAGGGATTTCTTTACTGATTATATTGTCTATAACTTCTTCTTGATTTTCAAATTCTCTCTTACGTTTAAGATTCGCCTGAACATAATACATCATTAAATTTTCAAATCTTCTTTCTCCCTCAAAAAGGGAATCATCAAATATATTAGTAATATTAATTGTCGATAGTTTATCTTTTTGAGTAGTTAGTACCCCAATATTGTTTTTTATGTCTTTAGTTGCTTCTTCCAATTTTGGATAGTCTTTAACATATTTTCTCTGTTTGCTCTCTACTATTTCTGTATAAACAGTTTCTTTTTTAGGAATTAGTTTCGTTTTTTGCGCACTTTCCGGACCATTATTTATTTCTGGTTTACTATTAGCTTTATTTATACCTTTTGTTCCTACTTTAATTACTTTGTCTACTTCTTTTTGTTTAACTGTGCTTGAAGTAGTTTCTCTCTTCAGTTCTTCACCATTATGTAATAGTACCTTTTGAATAGTTGTTTTTTCTCCAACTGTTCCTTCTTTTATTACCTTCGTAGTACCATTTTCCATATTTTCATCTTCTTCATATACTACCTTATATGGAATAGTTTCAGTTACTTTTATTATTCTCTCAACTACTTTAACTTTCTTTTTCACCTTAGTAGGCTTAACACCATCTGTCGTTAAAGAACTATTAGCTTTATTTGTTGAATCAACTGTAGTGTCTTTATGATTACTAGCTGTAGCTTGATTATTTCGAGAAGTTTCTACTGTATTATTTTTAGTAGAAACCTTCTCTTCTTTTCTGTTATTTTCGCTTACACTAATTTTATCTTTAACACTACTTTCATTTGTTACATTCTTTTCTGTAACAATATTTTCAGATATGTTAGGTTTTTCATTTTCATTTTTTAATACAGAATTATTTTCACTTGATGGCTCTTGATTGGCGTTTAAATCTTTAGGCGTAACTTTCTCTACAATACCAGTATTATTTTCATTTTCAACGACTTCTATTTCTTCTTCTTTAGCAGTCTCTGATAGCACTTCTTCTACAACTACTGGTAGTGGAATATTATCATTACTATTTTTAACTACATCAGTTAAATTTTCTTTAACTTGGGGCTTATTCTCTATATCTTTTTCTTTCGGTTTTGTTATTCCCGTTCCTTCATCTAATATATTATCTGTATTTGTTGTTTTAACTATACTTTTCTGAATATGGTATTCTTGTGTATTTTTAGAATTATATGCACCACTTTTTAGAAAAAATTTGAGATCA
>CAMEOL010000024.1 GCA_945929765.1 uncultured Gemella sp. | reverse complement strand
GTAACTATATTTTGTCCTGTCCCAATTTTAATAATTTTTTTAACTTTTTCTTTAGTTATACGTCCTACAGTATCTTCTATTTTTATTACAACTCCTGTATTTTCATCTAAAGTATATGTATCTGTAAATGTTCGCTCTCCATTTTCTCCTGGAATTTCAACAACTTTTCCTAACGGTATCGTACTATCGTTTTGCGTTTCAAAATCGTTATCAGTAAGTTCTTCTGCAACTATTCTCTTAGTAGGTTTTGTTCCTACTTTTATAATTTCTTCCGTTGCGTTCTCAGTACTAGTTACAGGCTGATTTTCCGTAACAATTCCAGTATTTGTATCTAAATTATATGTCGTTGTTTTTGTAGTTTTTCCTTCTTTACCTATTTTTACGATTTCATTTTCTGAGCCGTATTCTTTATTTTCATCTGCTAAATATTTTACTACTTTAGGAATTTTTGTTTCTTCTACTTTCGTTTTTGTTCCTTTTGTGATTACTGTATTTACTTTATCAGTTTTTTGTGTTGTTTCGTTAGGTATTAACTGACCAGTTTGTGAATTTATAGTATATGTTGTAGTTTTTACGATTTCTCCATTAGTTCCTTCTACTATATTTATATAGTCTATATCTTTCGCATTATCTGCTACGTAAGTAATTCCTTTTTCTAAAACTTCTCTTTCTACTTTTTGTTTTCCAGAAATTGTAATTACTTTGTCTACTTTTGGCGTTACTACTTCATTTACCGATTGAATTATATTTCCGTCCGTGTCGATAGTGTATGTTGTAGTTTTTGTAGTATATCCATTACTTCCTTCTGTTTCTGAAATTTTTGTTCCTGCTACTTCATTACCATTAACATCTATTTCATATACAGTGTTTTTTGCTACTTCATTAATTGTTTCTATTAATGGTTTTATTCCTTTTGTTACTACTTTGTCTACTGGTCTTACTATTACAGGTTGCCCTCGTTCTGCCGTTACTTCTCCAGTTTGTGAGTTTAGAGTATAAGTAGTTACTACTGTACTCGTTCCATTAACTCCTCCAGTTTCATTTATATAACCAAAGTCTTGCGTTTCATCTGCTCTATATACTGTATTATAGTTTATTGATGTTACTAAAGAACTAGGTTTAGTTCCCTTAGTTATTACCTTATCTTTAGGATCTTTAGTAACTACTCCTTGATCTTCTACTCCATCACTACCAGTTGTATAAGTCTTAATACCTTTTTCACCCTCTACGATAGATTCATAACCATAATCTTTAGTTATATCTTCTCTATAAACAGTATTAAAGTTTATCTCTTCAGTTCTAGTATTTGTACTTGGTGTAGTATTTTCTGGTTTCTTAGTTAATCTATAAGTATTAGCATTATCTAATTTATTTAATTCATATTCATTAGATTTAGTAACTAAACTAATATTAGTACCTGTTAAATTTCCATTCGCTATTACATAATCTTTATTTTCAAAGTTACTTATTTGACTTTCTTGTATATTAACTTTAATACTTCCATGTACTGTTAAATTTGTATCTACTGTTAAGGAAGCATCTGCTAACATAGATAATTCTCCATCTATTGTAGATTCATTAGCTCTTAATATATTAGATGTATATAATTTAGTACCAGCATTAACTGTAAGTTCATTAGCTATTCTTGTGTTTCCAGTTAATGTTACTTCAGCACTATCACTTATTATTAAATTCTTAACATCAGTTAATTCTATATTATTTAAACGATTATCTTTAAATGTTACTTCATTATTTAAAGTATTACTTCCATCTATCTTCTTAACATTCTTAGAATTAGATATAACTGTTACTTTTTCTAATGTTTGATTATTATTAGTTCCACCTAATACTAGACCCTCATCTACCTTAGCAAATTCAGAATTTATATTAATAGTAACAGGTATATCTAAGTCAGTTATCTCTGATCCTGCTACGATCTTTTTAAATCTATTCTCTGAATCTCCATTGATAATATTTATCTTAGCATGTGTCCCTAAAGTTACAGTATCAGTCTTAGATCCACCAATAACTGTAGGTCTTATATCATCTTGAGAAGGATTATTAGATATCTTAGTATTTACATTATCAAAAGTAACTTCATTTCCACTAGCATATATCTTAGTATCTTTAGATCCATCTGGTATTAATTTTAAATTAACATCTTTGAATGTTACATTTTTTAATAATTCTAGATCTAATCCCCAGAATGATAGTGAATTATCCTGTCCTTCTATCGTTACTGCTTTATCGATAACAAAAGTTTCTTCAGTACCTTGTTTTCTATATACTACATTTTCAACAAGTACGATAGTATCTCCATCACGAGCTTTTGATATTGCATAGCGTAAACTTTCATAAGGAGCTTGCTCACTACCTAAACCATCTTGAGATAATTCAGTCCCTCTATTATTAACGTAAATAATTTTAGGTTGTGGAGCATTATATATACTTTCTGTAAAATCATTTGTTGATCTTAAATATGAATTAAATATTTTTTCTTTTAAATTACGAACTTCATTAGCTCTAGTAGCAATTCCAAGACCATTAGTACTTCTAGCTTTATTAGCTGTCATCGTTGCTAAATCACGAGTAACTGCAACACGCATTTTATTTAATAAATCATCAAAATTTGTAAAATGTTCGTTAGATTTTAAATCTACTACTTTTTCAATACGACGTGCAAACATATCTTTTTTAAATTCTGCTAAGTTTCCGTTGTACTTACTATCCAAAATAGCATTTAATGCTTCACTATCGTTGTTATATTGATTAGATAAATACGGTATCATACCATTAGTATATCCATATTCACCTAATAAATCATAAGAATTTCTTTTGAAAATAAAATCTCCTGTTGAGCTATTATCATTTTGTAATGCAGCATATACAGGTTCAAACAATGGCACTACCATATAATCGTTTTGGATTGTATCTCCAAGTGTATTAATTCCTTTATATTCTAATCTACCTGATACAATATTATTTGTAATTAAATCATTAATAGAATTTAAGTTTCCAGCTTCAGCCTCAGTTATACGTTCAAATCTATCATTAAACTTATTAGCAACAGCACTCGGTATATAACTAACTTTATTAAATAATATAGCTTTCTCTGCTGATGTTTTTTCTAAACTAACTAATGCTTCTGCATAATCTAGTGTATAAATAACATCTAGCAATCCTTGCATATACTGTTTAATATCTGCTTCTGTTTTAAATCTTTCAGGACTAGCATTTTGAACTCTGTTTTCTCCTAAAGTATATGCAGTATTTAAGTTAAATGCAGGTTTTGTAAATCCACCACCGAATGTTTTATTATCAATAGATTCAAATAATCCACGAGCAAATACTTCAGCATCTTTACCTGATCTTCTTTTATAACCATCAAACCATATTTTTTGATCTAATATATGAGTTAATTCATGGGTATAAACAGCTTGCCCTCTTTCTGTTAAAGATTTTGCAATATAATTTATAACTCTACCACCACTAGCCATACCGTCAGCAGTTAAATGATCGACATATAGATTCATTGGCGTAATAAATTCTTTAACTCCACTTATAGCATTTTCACCATATTGATTAGACCATAAATCTTTTGATAGTGCACTTGGATTAGCACTATATTTTTGGAAAGAATCTGTTACTATAATTGTACTGTGGTTTTTAAAGTCATCTTTTTTATTTGTAATTCTATGCCAAAAATCTAAAAACTTCTGTTGATGTGTTGCTGTAGCGTTTAAATCACTTAAAAATTTCGTTTTTGTACTTTCATTATTTCTATCGACATAACTATCAACTAAACCGTAAGTAATAGTATTCGTTGTGCTAATTACATAAATACTATCACTAGGTAACGATAATAATGGTATTAAATGATTTTTTAAACTATCTTCCTTTAACATTTTAGAAAATAGTGATGTAGCTCCATGCTCACTAGTAGTTTCTACTATGTATGCTTTACTTTCTGATTTTATATAGTCTTCAACATTATTATTAGTAAAAGTATTTACTCCACGTTCGACAAAAGTAGTTATATCACTTATATTTACAATAGGTGCAATTTTACTTTTATATGCTTCTGCACTTCTAAACATTTTTAAATCATTTCCTGATAGTGAAGAAATATTTAATAAGTTTTGCAAAGCATCTCCATCGTTATGAAAAACTTCTGGATAATATAATATTAAATCTTTAGCTTTTACACCGTTAAAATCAAAGCCGTACTGACGCTCTAAAAAAGTTAAACCTAACATAATTTTATTTTTATTATTAATTACATTAGTAGTATTTATATTAGTAGAATTTTCAAATACAGCTGTTAAGTTAGTAGTCAAATTACTTTTAACATTATTAAAACTACTTTCCATATCTAAAGAATTCATGTAAAAATTTTTAATTTCTTCGTTTAATTGTTCTTTAGTTGGGGCTTGTCCTAATTTTTCTTTCAATTTTTTTTCGATTAGACTTTTATCTGTAGAAAATACATAAGGATTATTTATCGCAGAATATAAATCCATATAGTTAATAGTTTCAAACTCTGCTTTTACAGAATTCACTTTCCCCACTATATTATCTCTATTTTTCGCAACATATGTAGCTGTATCTTGAGTTTTTACTTCACTAGTCCCATCAGTATATATTACTTTTACATTTACAACATTATTATTTGTCGTATCTATCAAGACGTTATTATTCGCATCTAATGGAATTTTAGCTTTTTCTATTTTAGTTTCTTCATTAATAGATCTAGATTCTATATTAGTTGTATCTATAGCATTGCTAGTCGATAACAATTTTTCACTTTCTTTATCTGAAGTAATGTTACTATTTAATTGTTCTTCTGTTTTTTCTTTATCTTTGTGAGCTACCTCAGTTACCAAATTGTTAGTTGCTACTTCACTAGCAAAAGCATCACTAGCATTCACAACACTATAAATACCTAATCCTATAAAAACTGATACTACTCCTACCGAATATTTTCTAATACTATATCTAATACGACATCTTCCAAATATATTCATCGTTCCTTACTCCTTAATAATATTCTCACTAAAATTATAACATAACACATTAAATTTTAATAATTATACGAGATATAAAATATTAATTAATTATAAATGAAAAACAATGAAATGGAACGTTGTTTTCTGAAAATGGTATCTTATTAATATGTTTAACATTACATACAATAATTGTGATGTTTTGTGTAAGAAAATTATAAAAAACTAGTAATATACTAAGTTTTCAATACAAAGTATATTACTAGTAAAAATTAATAATTCAATTAAAATAGTAACATCTAAAAAATTGTTAATTAGATAATTATTAACACCGTTAGTTTACTACGTTAGGGCTAGTTCCAGTAGTAATTACTTCTTTGGCTGCATTAAGTGCACCATATACTAAATTATAGACCGCTGTTTCTGTATAGAAGGCTGTATGTGGTGTATATAAAACATCGTCTCTATCAATTAGTTGTTGCATTAAATCATCATCAAAATCTTTATTACTGAAATCTTTTGGAACATAATTACCCTCAAATTCATAAACATCTATTCCTGCACCTAACAACTTGCCACTATCTAATGCGCGAAGCAGTGCTTTCGTATCGACTAAAACTCCCCTTGCCGCATTGATAAAGATTGAATTATCTTTCATTTTTGCAAAAAATTCATCATTTACCATGTGATGATATTCTTTTGTAGCTGGAACGTGTAAAGAAATAACATCAGCTTCTTTTAAAACATCATCTACCGTATCAACATAAGTTAAAAACTCTTTCGCTAACTCTGACGGATATAGATCGTAACCGATAACTTCGCAGCCTAATCCTTTATACAACTTAGCAGCTTGGCGACCTATATTTCCAGTACCGATAATACCTACTTTTAGAGTTCTCAATTCTCTAGATATTATATCTTTATTCCATGTGAAATCATGCTTTTCGACATTGTTTAAGATCTTCTTAATGTTTCTACTAATGTATAGTGTAGCAGTTACTGCATGTTCTGCTATAGCATTAGGAGAATATCTAGGAACATTAGTCATCGCAATTCCCAATTCACGCATATAATCAATTTCATAGATATCAAAACCTGCCATACGATTAGCTATAACTTTTACACCCTGTTCTTTCATATAGTCATAAACTTCTTTTGCAAAAGGGCGATTTTGGAACATTACAGCACCTTGTTTTCCATCTAGTAAGTGCATAGTTTCCACTTGAAGTTCTCCTTCATGCAAATCAATCTCTACTTCAGGATTTTCTTTTAACCAATCTGTTACATACTTACGTTCATCTTCTCTCAAATTAAATAATGCTAATTTCATCTTTCATTCCCCCTGATTTTAAATTTATAAAAAATTTTACGTTTATCAATATTTTTATAACCTCCTTTTATTTTTCTAAACGTAAAAATATATTCCCTAATAAATAATTATCTACACCCTTATTATACACTATATATAGCTGTTTAGTCAAAGGTATTCTTTGAATAAATCTATAATTTTTCTTTATAAATTACTCAAGTGAGCCATTATTATCTATTAATTTAATTGTTTAAATAATGTTTCTGTGTTATGTAATAGTACCTGCGTTATAAAATTTCATATCTACAGAAGCAAGCGCAAACAATTTTGTTGTTGGGGTGTTGTGTGCTATAATTATAAAAAACGGGAGTCTGTGAACAGTCTGAGAGGAAACTTGTTGTTTCGACCGAATCTGATCTAGGTAATGCTAGCGTAGATATTAGACAATAATTAATAATTGATTATAAACAGAACTTCCGATATAGTTTAATACTTTTAGGAGGTTTTTTATTTTGTTAAATTGTAGTATTGCTTTACAAATTTTACCACTTGGCGATAATAGTAGAATAGACGTTATTGATAAAGTTATTTCTTATTTACAAAGTCGGCATGAAAATTTAATTGTCAGCCCTTTTGAAACTGTTATAGAAGGTGAATTTAATTATTTAATGGAAACTTTAAAAAATGCAATTGAACTTGCAGGAGAAGATCACAACAATATTTTTGCGAATGTAAAAATTAATTATGGGAGCATTTTGACAGTAGATGAGAAAATCAAAAAATTTAAGTAATGACCACATTAGTTCAATTACATTGTTATTTATAATTTGCCTTTGGCAATTTTTAGGGCATTTTAATTTGCTACCAAAATTTATTATGCCAACACCATTAGAAATTTTTAATTCATTTATAAAAAACTATGAGCAACTTTTCTTTCATAGTAAAATAACTATTATCGAAGCTTTACTTGGATTGTTTTTTGGAACTGTTATTGCCTGTATTCTTGCTTTTATAATGGATAGTTTTAATATTATTCATCGTGCAGTATATCCTTTATTAGTAATTACCCAAACTATCCCGATTATTGCTATTGCACCTATTCTCGTTTTATGGTTAGGTTATGGCATTGCACCAAAAATTGTGTTAATAATTTTGACTACAGCTTTTCCAATAATAATAAGTATTTTAGATGGTTTTAAAAACGTTGATAAAGATACTATAAAGTTGTTACAAATTATGAATGCAACAAAATGGCAAATTTTATACCACATTAAAATCCCCGCATCATTAAGTTATTTTTATGCAGGGCTGCGTGTAAGTGTTTCTTACGCATTCATCGCTGCTGTAGTCGCAGAATGGTTAGGCGGTGTTGAAGGTCTTGGTGTTTATATGATACGCGCAAAAAAATTGTTTCAATACGACACTATGTTCGCAATTATAATTTTAATTTCTATAATTAGTTTAGTTAGTATGAAAATCGTAAAAATGAGTGAGAAAAAAATTATTAAATGGAAATATTTAGGAGGAAGAGATGAAAAAATTAATTTATAGCATTTTAACTATTTTATTATTAGTAAATTTAGTAGGTTGTTCAAAAGAAGTAAAAAACGAGAATAATTTAAAAAATATTGACTTTATTCTTGACTGGACACCAAATACAAATCACACAGGACTTTATGTAGCAAAAGAAAAAGGTTATTTTGCTGAGGCAGGTATTAACCTTGATATAAAATTACCACCAGAAGATAGTTCAGCAGAACTTGTAATAAATAATAAAGCACCATTCGCAATAAGTTTTCAAGATGCACTAGCTAGCAAATTTGCTAAAAATGCACCAATAACAGCAGTAGCTACTATAATAGAAAATAATACATCTGGAATCATTACGCCCAAAAAATTAAATATTAATTCTCCAAAAGAGTTAGAAAACAAAAAATATGGTACTTGGAACGATCCAATAGAACTTGCGATGATAAAAAATATTGTAGAAACACAAGGTGGAAACTTTAATAGTATTGAATTAATACCTAATACTGACAGCAATGCAATTACTGCTTTAGAAAACAACTTATTCGAGTCGGCATGGATATATTACGGTTGGGACGGGATATTAGCAAAAAATATGAACCTTGACTACAACTTTTTCTATTTAAAAGATTATTCTGATGAACTAAACTACTACTCTCCTGTAATTATCGCAAACAACGAATATTTAAAAAACAACAAAGAAGAGGCAAAAAAAGTTTTACAAGCAATTAAAAAAGGATACCAGTATGCTATAGACCATCCAGAAGAAGCTGCTGAAATTTTGATAAAAAATGTCCCAGAATTAGCAAGTCAGCGTGAATTTATTATTGAATCACAAAAATATTTGGCAACACAATACGCAACTAACAAAGACAAATGGGGAGAAATAGATAGTACACGTTGGAATAAATTTTATAACTGGATAAATGAAAACAATATTACAGAAGATAAAATAGGAGAAAACGTTGGCTTTACCAATGAATACTTAAAATAATGATAGCACTAGAAATAAAAAACTTAACACACTCTTATACCGACAGAAAAATTATCGAAAATATAAACATTAATGTGAAAAAAGGAGAAATAGTTGCTATTATCGGAAAAAGTGGTGTAGGAAAATCTACATTATTCAATATAATTTCTGGCATCGAAAAATTACAAGACGGAGAAATTTTTATAAATGGCGAAAAAGATTTTCTAGGAAAAGTAAGTTATATGCTTCAAAAAGATTTATTGTTTGAACATAAAAATGTATTAGAAAACGTTTCATTACCATTAATAATAAAAAAAATTGATAAAAAAATTGCAGAAGAAGAAGCTATAAAAGTATTAACTACGTTCGATTTAGTAGAATATAAAAATCATTACCCTACTCAACTAAGTGGTGGAATGCGCCAAAGAATTGCATTGCTTAGAACCTTTATGATGAAAAATGATATATTTTTACTCGATGAAGCATTTAGTTCACTTGATACAATAACGAAAAACGAACTTTACGCTTGGTACTTAGAAATTCACAAAAAATTAAATTTATCTACACTACTAATAACTCACGATATAGACGAAGCTATAAATATAAGTAACAAAATTTATATACTAAAAAATAGCCCTGCAACTATAATAAAAGAAATAATATTAAATTATAACGACTACGAACAAAAAGAACTGCAAAAAATAAATTATAAGAATGAAATATTAGCTATTTTGAGTAATTAATAAATGTGAACTTTATCTAAGGCATTGTATTGTCGACTATAATTTCTTAACAGTAGTTTCAAACTAGACAATCTTCGTAGATACTAAATAAGGAGCTGAATTAAACGTAAATTCAGCCCCTTATTTCTTTTATGCGTTGTTTTAATTATCTTTCAAATAATTTAATCGCGTTATCTATATTCATTCTCTTTTCTTTTTGTTCTTTACCAAATAAATAACTTTAAACAACATATAGATTACTGTTTTAATTTTTTCAAAAGCACGAAAATCCTTAATTTTCTTTGTTATTTTATCACAATTTTAAATTTAATGTTATCAACATGATTTTAAATAAAAATAGAAAACTAAACATATAATATATTTAAAATAATTTCACTTTATTACATATAAACATTTCATCATAATATTACATTTGTCATATTAACTTATGACAGACGAAACTATTTTGGTATTTTTATTTTTGCTAAAATAAAAGTGTCAGGAGGAATTGTTATGGTATTAAAAGTAAATAAAGTAAATAAAACAATAAAAAATAAAGAAATTTTAAAAAACGTGTCATTTGACGTGAACGCTGGAGAATGTGTCGCTTTAATAGGTCCAA
>CAMEOL010000023.1 GCA_945929765.1 uncultured Gemella sp. | reverse complement strand
TAATAGCGATGGTCATAATGTTATTTATTATCGTCATCTGAAAAGACCTCCTTTCTAGCAAGAAATCTAGTAGTAACAACAGTACCGACAAAACATATAATAGAAATTATTAAAATTAACGAAATATAAGAAAATGTTTTGTAGTACATACTCACAAGAACTATAGCCATTATTAAAGGCATCGCTATAAGGTCACTAGCTATTAACTTATCATATATACTTTTTCTTGTTACCATATAATATAGTAAATATATGATCATAATAAAGCTAACGAAAATACCAGCTAATATAGTAATATTTAATATTTTATCCATGACGATCAACCTCCAATATAGCTTTTTCGAAACTAGATTTTATTGCTTCTATTTCTCCCGGTATGTCGTCAGTATCTAGTCTATGTATAAATAATTTTGAGTTATCGTGACTAACGTTAACAGTGACTGTTCCAGGTGTTAACGTAATCATGTTAGCTAATAGAGTTATTTGCCATCCTTTTTTTATATCTAGAGGATACTCTACAATTGCAGGATTTACGTCTAAGTTAGGTTTAAACATAAGTTTAAATACTGCAATATCAGCTTTTATTAATTCTACAAGTAGTAATAGAATTAATTTTAACCATTTGTAAAGGTAGACGAAGTAAAGTTGACCAGGAAGTAATTTTTTGAAAACAACTAGGACAACCATTCCCCAGAAAAATCCAACTACAAAATATTCAGAGTTATAACCGTTAGACATAAACATCCAAAGGAAACCAAATAATATATTAATTAAAATTTGTATTGCCATAGTTAAATTATCCTTTCTTTAATACTAAGTCTATATAGTTTTGTGGGTTTAATATTGTTGATACGCTTTGATCTAAGAATGAATCTATAAGATTTCCGCTTAAACCGAATATTATTGCTACTGCTACTAAAGCAATAACAGGGACCATCATTGACTTAGAAAGTGGTTTTAATTCCAATTTTTTGTTGATGTTATCATAAAATACATTTAGGAATATTTTTATTAGAGAATAGAACACTACTAGACCAGATAATGTTACTATAATACTAATTGTAGTTTGACCATCTTTCACTAGTCCTTTAATAATCATAGCTTTACCGTAAAATCCACTGAATGGAGGAACTCCTGCAAGACATAAAGTAGTTATAAAGTATGTCCATCCAAGAAGTGGATATTTATTTATTAAACCTGATTTATTAATGAATTTAACATTACTAACATAAATTATAATACCTACAATAATAAATAGTACGGCTTTTAATAAGATGTCATTAACGGCGTAAAGGATAGTTCCTTTTAGACCAAAATCATTAAGAGTTGCGGCACCTGTAACCATGACACCTAATGAAATTACGATATTGAAGATAATAATTTGTTTTAAATTTCTTTGGTAAATTGCTCCTATACAACCAGCGATAATAGAAATAGCACCTAGGTATAGTAAGAAATATTTTAAGAAATTAGATTCATAGTAGAACAAGCTATAAGTTCTTATAATTGAATATAACCCAACTTTTGTTAGTAAAGCTGCGAAAATAACCGAAACAGCAATAGGTGGAGCAGAGTAAGCTCTATTCATCCAAGTAAATAGTGGGAATAAAGCACCTTTCATAGCAAAGACAAAAATCATAACAGCTCCTATTAGATATAGTGCTTTTTTGTCTTCTAGTTGCGTTATCGTTTGAGATATGTAGGCCATATTTAAACTACCAACGACTGTATATAAATATCCTACACTTATTACAAATAAACTTCCGGCGAAAACATTCATCAATACGTAACTAATAGACGCTTTTAATTGTTCTTTACTAATACCTACTAAAAGTAATAAATAAGATGCCATTAGTAAAATTTCGTAAAATACGAATAAGTTAAAAATATCTCCCGTAGTGAATGCTCCATTAATACCGACCATAATTAGTAAAAATCCAGTATAGAAGAAACTATTTTCTCTAGTTTCGTCTATAGTTTTAAATGAGTAAAATAACGTAGCTAAAAATACAACTGAAGAAGTTAGTACTAAAAGACTATTTAGTCCGTCTAAAGTAAGAGTAATACCGAAAGGACTGATCCAATTACCCATTTCTAAAACTAATCCTTTATGGATAGATACTGCATACACATTATATGCAGAAATAAACAATACAATAATATTAGCCCATAATGTTATTTGACGCTGTATAGCAGTTTTATTTTTGAAGAAAATTGTTATTGCAGCGAAAAGTAAAGGAATAAATATAGGCATTACTGGTAAATTACTGTGCATACTAATTTACCTCCTTTTCAATATTATCAACATCTTCTAAAACATTAATATTGTCGCTACCTTTAAGTTTATAATTTGCTATGTAAATTGCAATTAATAAACAAGTAACAGCGAATCCGATTACGATAGCAGTAAGTATTAATGCTGCTGGGACAGGATCAATATAGTTTTTTCCTAATTCTGAGATAATAGGTATATCTCCATCATAAAGCCCCCCGGCTATTAATATTATTAAATTTGCAGCGTGACCGAAAAGTCCAACACCGATAATGATACGCATAGTACTCTTAGAAAGCATTAAGTAAACACCAAATCCTACAAGAATACCACAAAGAATAATCATATAAAATTCCATTATTTACCATCCTTTCCAAATGCAAGTATAACCGACATTAATACACCGACAACAACGAAATAAACTCCGAGGTCGAATATTGCTGCAGTATGTAATTCTACTTCTCCGATTAAAGGAATATGTGCGTGTGTAAAGTGGTGTTTGAAGAAATTTTTCCCGACTAAAGTACCACTTATAGCTGTTCCAATAGAGAATAGCAGACCTGTTGCTGTAACGTAAATATAATTTATAGGTAGTATGCTATTTACTTTATCAATTCCATAAGTAAACATAGCTAAACCTAATGCCATCGTACAAAGTAATCCACCGACGAAACCTCCACCCGGATAAAAGTGACCAGTGAAATAAAGGTAAATGGATAATAAAAAGATAATTAACGCTGAAGGAGCAGCTAATGTTTTTAAAATTAAATCATTAGTTTTCATTTTTATTTCCTCCTTTTTTGATGATTTTGAACATAGCATAAATAATTAATGC
Organism: uncultured Gemella sp.; assembly: GCA_945929765.1. Classification (GTDB taxonomy): domain Bacteria; phylum Bacillota; class Bacilli; order Staphylococcales; family Gemellaceae; genus Gemelliphila. Next base: position 7,127 of record CAMEOL010000023.1, on the reverse strand, counting down.
AACCATACTCATAACTGTAATTTCAAACAGCGTATCAAACCCACGGAAATCAACGATGATTACGTTAACTATATTACCACCACCAGAAGGGATAACATTATCAAAGTAAAATTGGCTTATTTCAGAAGGACGTTTTTGCGCATAAGAAACAAGTCCAACGATAATAAAACTTATACCAGTAAGTGCAGCGATAATCGCATTCGTAAATTTAAATTTAGTTGCTTCTACTTGTTTTGTTTTATTAGTTAATAAAATAAAGGCAATTAAGAATATAATTGTTGATATAGATTCTATAACGAACTGTGTCATAGCTAAGTCCGGAGCTCTAAATGTAACATACAATGCTGTCATCATAAACCCTATTCCAGAAGATGTCATAATTAATACTAGTCTGTTAGTAATAACTGACAATGCAATACAGCATAAAGTAACCGCAAGAGCAATGACGATATTTATAACGTGAACAGTAGAGAATTCGCCTATCAATATAGGTGAGCCTAGAGCGAAATATCCTATAATTATCGTAGCAGATAAAGCCACAAAGATGTAACTCATATTTCTTCTAATTTTATTTGTAATAAATGTGTCGTGAAGTTTGCCAGAAATAATATGTAACAGTTCACCACATTTTTCGTAAGTTTTTTGGATATTTATAATAACAGGACTGTAATTATAAACTGTATTTTTACTAGCGAATGAAATATACACTAAACTACCTAGTATAATAACTACAATAGTAGTAATTAATTCTGTAGTAAATATACTATCGTGGTGCACGTGAGTGATGTAATTTTTCGATTGAACAGCAGCTTCTTGAGCAGGTATTACTAGATAGTCTTTATAGAAGTTGTTAGCTAATGTAAATATTGCTAATATTGCTGGTGCTATAACTATACCTTTACTAGATAAATGTAATTTGTGCCCGTTAAGAACCTTTTCGTTAAAAGTACCTAAAAATGGCTTGAAAGCTAAAATCATAGAATAGACAAAAGTTCCTAGTGCTGCAACAACAGTCATAATAACTATGATCCAGTAAAATCCATTAATATCAGTAAGTTGGTAAACTACAGTTAAGAAAAATTCTTTAGAGAAGAATCCACTGAAAGGTGGAGCTCCTGCCATAGAGAAACCAGCTAAAATGCTAATAACAAAACTAATAGGTAAGAATGCTCTTGCACCACGAATTAACGAAATATCTCGAGAATGGAATGTATGGTCGATTATACCTGTAACCATGAATAAACTAGCTTTAAATGCAGCATGATTAAGTATATGGAAACAAACTGCATAATATGCAAATGTATAAACTAAGTTATTATGATTAGCTAAACCTAAACTTCCTATTCCTATCATTAAAGTCATCATACCTAACTGACTTATAGTAGAATAAGCTAAAATAGCTTTTAAGTCTTTTAAAAATACTGCGTTAATTGATCCTAGTAACATCGTAATAGCTCCAAAAATAATTAATATATTTCCGAATGTACTATTAAATGAGAAGACAATTCCTATTCTAAGTAGCAAATAAACACCAGCTTTAACCATTGTAGCAGAGTGAAGGTAACTACTAATAGGAGTAGGAGCAGCCATGGCATCAGGTAACCAAATATGGAATGGGAATTGTGCAGATTTAGTGAACGCACCGAAAATAAATAAAATCATAGCAGCTGTAATTCTTCCATCGAATGAATTATTTTTGCTGTAACTAATAATTTCACTTATATTGAAACTCCCTGTAATATTATTAAGTATTAAGATACCTAAAAGCATTAATACTCCACCAAAAACGGTAATAATTAACGATTTAAGAGCTCCTTTTCTAGATGCATCATTTTCGTGCCAATAACTAATAAGCAAGAACGACGATACAGAAGTAAACTCCCAAAACATATACATACTCAATAAATTATCTGAAAGAACTACCCCTAACATAGCAGCCATAAAGATCATTAAGTAAATATAGAACTTATGTAACTTAGGATCTTCTTTTTCCATATAATAAGTTGAATATAATATAACTAAAGTACCTATACCAGTTATCAATAAAGAGAACAATAATGCCAATCCGTCGAGTCTTAGATTTATATCGAGACCAACGTTTGAAATAAATGTAAAGTTGTTAACTATAACATTTCCATTATAAATACTCCCTATTGTTGATAAAAAATATAAAAACAAACTAGCAGGGATTAATACAATAAAAGTCCCTAAATGAATGCTTTTAATACTTTTTTTGATTAAAGGTACTATAAAAATTGCAAGTAAAGGTAATAATATACTTACTTGTAACATTAAAAAACCCTCTTTCTTTAAAAAATATTTTACAACTACTATTATATAATAAATAAAATCAAAATGCTATATTTTTTTGAAATATTGTATCTAAAACGATGTAAACGCTGTTCAAAAATATTTTTTATACTATAACTAGTTATTTTTTGTTATATTGTTTTCAATTTTTATAAAAAATATTAACTATTTTATTTTTGGTTTATTATAAAAAGATTATAAAGTTTCTGTTGTAACTATTTATGGCTTGCAATTAATTGTTTCAATAACAAAAGATTATATAAAATTCGAAACAATTTGTTAATTAATTTTTATTTTCTAAAGAGTTAAAATAATAAATTTGTTATGTTTTATGCGGAAAATCACATTTTCTGATAGATTATTTAGTACTAACGACTAAAAATTTCATTCTTAAATAATAAAGCGTTTAATCACATGTGAAGTTTTTGGGGGGTAAATATTAATTATTGTTGCAGAACATAATAAAAAAACGCTTGTTAGAATGCTTAAAAGAATGTATAATATAGATGTAGAAATTAATTTTAGGAGGATATATTAATGTCTAATTTACAAACACCACACATTAAACCTAATGGTGTAGAAATAGCAGAAACAGTATTATTACCTGGGGATCCGCTTAGAGCTAAATTTATAGCAGAAACATTTTTAGAAGATGCTGTTTGTTTTAATGAAGTACGTGGTATGTTAGGATATACTGGAACTTACAAAGGAAAGAAAGTTTCTGTAATGGGAACTGGAATGGGACCTGGAAGTATCGGTATTTATTCATATGAATTAATTCACGTATTTGGCGTTAAAAATTTAATAAGAATAGGGACGTGTGGAGCTTTGCAACCTGAAGTAAAACTTTACGATGTAGTTATAGGTATGGCTTCGTCAACAAATTCTAATTATATGCACCAATACAATATTCCGGGACAATTAAGTTTGCACGCTTCATTCGATTTATTGTATAAAGCATACAATATAGCGAAAGACAAAGGAGTACCAACTCACGTTGGAAATATTTTGTGTAGTGAAATTTTCTATAATGCAGACAAAAATGCAATGGATAACTGGATAAAAATGGGGATATTAGCAGTAGAGATGGAAAGTACGGCATTATATGCAAATGCAATAGCAGGTAAAGCTAATGCATTAACAATACTAACTGTAAGTGATTCGTTAGTAACAGGGGAAGAAACAACACCAGAAGAGCGACAAACAGCATTTACAAAAATGATGGAAATAGCTTTAGAATTAGCATAAAAAATAGGAAGGTAAGAGAGTTTAATGACATATAATGAATTGTTCGAAAAATGGATAAATAGCCCAGCGTTAACAGCTGAAGAAAAAGCTCAGTTAGAATCAGTAGTTAGTGAAGAGGAAAAAGAAGATAGATTTTATAAAGAATTAGAATTTGGTACGGCTGGACTTCGTGGAAAAGTAGGTATGGGTACTAATAGAATGAATAGATTTATTATTGCACGTGCTTCAAAAGCGATGGCACAAACAATAATAGATAACGATTTACAGCATAAAGGTATAGCTATAGCTCACGATTGCCGTTTATTCTCAAAAGAATTTGCTAAATTATCAGCTATGGTAATGGCTAGTAACGGAATAAAAGCATATTTATTCGAAGACTTACGCCCTACGCCAGAATTATCATTTGCTATTCGTCATTTAGGAACAGCTAGTGGTATTAATATTACAGCTAGTCACAATCCGAAAGAGTATAATGGATATAAAGTATATTGGGAAGAAGGTTCTCAAATTAAGTCTAATATTTCTGACAAAGTTTTAGAATATATCAATTCTATGGATATCTTCGGAGAATATGTTACTCTAACAGAGGAAGAAGCAATAGAAAAAGGATTGCTAGTATATATCGGAGAAGAAATAGACGAAGAATTCTACAAAGAAGTTTTAGCACAAAGCATTAATGACGAAAATATCGATAAAGATATTTCGGTAGTTTATACACCGTTAAATGGAGCAGGATACAAAGCTGTAACAACGGTATTAGAGCGCCGTGGTTTCAAAAATGTCCATGTAGTAGAAGAACAAAAAGAAGCGGATGGAACATTCCCAACTATAGAATATCCTAATCCAGAAGATACGGCTGCGTTCGAATATAGTGAAAGATTGGCTGAGAAAGTAAATGCAGACATCTTAATAGCTACAGATCCAGACTGTGATAGATTAGCGGTAGAAGTTATTCACAACGGAAAAGTAGTGTCTCTAAATGGTAACCAAGCAGGAGCGGTACTAGTTCAGTATGTTGTAGAAAGTTTATCAGCACAAAATAAATTGCCTGAAAATCCGGTTATTGTTAAGTCTATAGTAACATCAAAAATGGTAGAACCACTATGTAGAGAGTATGGTATTGAAGTTATCGATGTATTAACAGGGTTTAAGAATATAGCTGCTATTCCAAATGAATATGACACAACAAAAGAGAAAAACTACGTTATGGGATACGAAGAAAGTATCGGTTATAACATCGGAACTTTTGTGCGTGACAAAGACGGTGTAACTACAGCGATGATGCTAGTTGAGTTAGCTGCTTATTACAAAAAACAAGGAAAAACATTAGTTGATGTTTTAGAAAGTTTTTATGAAAAATACGGATACTATTTAGATAAAACAATCTCATTAACTTTAGAAGGTGCTGCAGGAGCTAAGAGAATAGCTCGAATGATGGCTAAATATCGTGAAATATTTGCTCGCGAAATTGCAGGAGCAGAGGTGTTGGCTGTCACAGACTACCTAGCAGAAAAAGAACTTGATGTAAAATCAGGGGAAGTTAAATCTATAGATATAGAAAAAACAGATGCAGTAAAATTCTCTTATAGTGACGAAACTTGGTACACTTTACGTCCGAGTGGAACAGAACCAAAAGTAAAACTTTATATTTACGTTCGTGGAGAAGATAAAGCAAACGCTGAAGAAAAAATCAAGTTAGTAGAAACAACAGTTTTAGAATTATTAAATTCTATAGAATAATTGATTATTAAAAGGGAGGTGAGAGTTAGTATAGCTCTCACTTTCATGCTAAGGGGGAAAATAAAATGAAAATAAATGAAACAAGAATAATTAGTAACTATACAATATATTATAAACATTTAAATAGGCACGATACGTTATTTGGTGGCTACACACTGTTTTGGCTAGATGAAGTTATGGGGATGGTAGTAAGGAAGTATTCATCGCTATATTTTGTAACGGCAAGTATTGATAGCTACCAGTTTATAGATGGAGTAAAAGTTAATGAATTATTAAAAATGGATTCTTACGTATCAAGAGTAGGAAACAAGAGTTTAGAAGTTTTTACAGAAGTGACTGCTTATAATGCAGAAAAACGAGAAGAACGTCTGGTAGGACTTGCAACATCTACATTTGCATTACGAAAAGATATGGTACTGGAAGGTACTTTAGAAAAGGTAGAAGCAGAAACAGAACTAGAAAAATTTGTAGTAGAAACTTATGACAAACGAAAAAATAACGAAATGTCAATAAGAGAATTTACAAAATTATATCAAGAAAAATATTTAGAAACGAGGGAAAAGTAATATATGAAATATGAAACTATGTTAGATAGATTTTTGAATTATGTAAAATTTGAAAGTCGTTCAGACGCAGCAAGTACAACTATACCATCAACACCACAGCAAAAAGAATTTTTAAAAATGTTGCGTTTAGAATTAGAAGAGATAGGTCTTAGTGATATAAAATTAAATGAAGAAAATTGGTTTTTAACAGCAACATTACCTGCCAATACAGATAAACCATACGATAAAATTGGATTTATTTCGCATGTGGATACAGCAGATTTTAATGCGATTAACATTAAACCGAATGTAGTAGAAAATTACGATGGAAATGACATCATTTTAAATGAAGAAAAAAATATTGTTATGACAACAGAAGCATTCCCTAACCTAAAAAATTATGTTGGGAAAACATTAATAACAACAGATGGAACAACTTTACTAGGGGCTGATGATAAAGCGGGTATTGTTGAGATTGTAGAAGCGGTGAAATATTTAAAAGAACATCCAGAAATAGAACACGGAGATATTCGTATCGCATTTGGTCCTGATGAAGAAATAGGTCGAGGAGCAGATAGATTTGATGCCGCAGACTTTGGAACAGAATATGCTTATACTATGGATGGCTCGGTTCTAGGAGAGTTGCAGTATGAAAGTTTTAACGCTGCTCAAATAACTTACAAAATAACAGGAGTTAGCGTTCATCCAGGTACAGCCAAAAACAAAATGAAAAATGCTAATACGATAGCTGCTGAACTAGCTATGATGTTCCCGGAGAAAGAAGTTCCTGAACATACAGACGGGTATGAAGGTTTTTATCTATTACACGATATGAAATCGAGAATAGAGGAAGCTACATTAACTTATATTATTCGAGATTTTGATAAAGAAAATTTTGCGAAAAGAAAGTTATTCTGTGAAGAAGTAGCGAAAAAAATAAACGAAAAATATGGGAATGTAGTTGAATATGATATGTTTGATCAATATTACAATATGGGAGATGTTATTGCTGAAGATAAACGCTCTGTAAATAAGGCAGAATTAGCAATGAGAAACTTGGGTATAGAACCTATAATTATCCCTATTCGTGGTGGAACAGATGGTTCAAAAATTTCATATATGGGAATACCAACTCCAAATATCTTTGTAGGTGGAGAGAATTTCCATGGACAGTATGAATTTAGTTGTTTAGAACATATGAAATCAGCAGCAGATGTAATAGTGGAGATAGCAAAACTAGCAAAAAAGTAGAACCTATTTGTTGGTGTAGTAAATAAAAAATAA
>CAMEOL010000022.1 GCA_945929765.1 uncultured Gemella sp. | reverse complement strand
TTATGATTGTGCTACTGTTGCTAGAGAGTATGGAAAAACAATAATAGCAGATGGTGGTATAAAGTATTCAGGAGACATAGTAAAAGCACTAGCGGCAGGAGGTCATGTAGTAATGTTAGGATCTATGCTTGCTGGATGTGATGAGTCTCCGGGAGAATTTGAGATTTTCCAAGGTAGAAGATTTAAAACATATCGAGGAATGGGATCATTAGCAGCAATGGAGAAAGGATCTAAAGACAGATATTTCCAAGAAGACGGTAAAAAATTGGTTCCTGAAGGTATAGAAGGAAGAACACCATATAAAGGGCCGTTAAGTGATACAATTTATCAATTAGTAGGTGGATTAAGAGCAGGAATGGGATATACGGGATCACGTAATTTAGAAGATTTACGTGAAAAAGCACAGTTTGTTCGTATGACTGGTGCAGGATTAATCGAATCACATCCTCACGATGTACAAATTACTAAAGAATCACCTAATTATTCAAAATAATAAAATAGACCTATATAAGTTAAGGGCTAACTTTTAATTTGAATTGTAATAATATTTAAAACTAAAGTTTTAATAAATCATACAGCGTCTAAGTAGTTTTATGGCTACTTAGACGTTTTTTGTAGATGAATATTAGTTTTATAACGGAATTAAAGTTTTCAATTTTTTTATAGGACAACAAAAAATAAATTATATTTTAACTTTAATAATTATAATAAACTATGAAACTATTGACCAAAAATTTTCAAAATAATATAATATTTATAATAGGATAATAATGAGAAAAGGAGGTGCAGTTTGTGATTAAGAATAAATTAATATTTTCTGGAGTTTGTTTATTATTCGGTCTTGTGAATAGCGATCCGGTTCAGGCTAATAGTACTTTGATTAAGAGTAACAATATAATGAATGTTGGAGTTTTTGGGCAAGTTAACAATTCTCCAGAAATATTAACGGATTTAAATAGTAATTATGATACAGTCGAATTTAAGGCGATTTTGCCAGAAACAGCAGATAATTTATATAATTATATAGTATTTTATGATAAACAGAGCGACGGGAAAGAAAAAGAACTTTTTAGATTACAACTTAAAAATTCTATGATTGGTAGGATTAATGATAGTCGTTCACTAAAATCTATAGCTAATAATATGCAAATTTTCGCCAGAATAGAAAGTTATAAATTAGAAAATAATAAATTTATTCTTCAAGAAAAATCAAGTGCTAGTCCAGTGAAATATACACCTAAGCAGTACAAATTAGTAATTAAAGAAGATGATAATGTAGTATACGATAATATAGAAACGTATGAAATTGATAAACTAGAAAAGTATAATTTTTACTTGCCTGTTTATAATTTACGAAAATACCCATCAACAAAATATTATACTTATGAAAATAGTAAGTATATTGTAGATGGGAAAGAAGTTTTAGAAGAAAACAATAATATAGAGATAAATTATTATACAGAAGAAATTCAATTAAATTTACAAAAAAACAGTAGTCAATGGACTAATGTAATAGTTAAGCATCCTAGTTCTCTAGAAAAAAGTAAAACAATAGATGTAAAGGTAGGAACTGAATTTAAAAAGTTTGTTACAGAGAATAATAAATTGTTTTTAGATATAGTAAATAATGAAAACTATACATTTGTTGGTTATGAGATAGTGGGAGTACCACTTGAAAGTTATGTTAAAGACATTAATACTAATGTAGAAATAACAGCAGTATATGATACAACTATCCATGTTAATAATGAAACTACAAAACGAGTTTATAAACTAAAAACTGGTGAGAAACTATCCGAAATCGACATGGAAGTTTTTGAAAAATCGGGATACGACATAGTAGGTTTTACGTTAGTTGATAATACAACAAAAGAGGAGAAATATGTAGAATCATTAAATAATGAAGTTGTAGAAAATAGTTTAACTATAATACCAAAATATGAAGAAAAAAAGCATTTAATTAAAATACGTCAAGATGATTATAATAAACGCTTTGGTCAAGTAGCTGAAGATATTGCTAACAAAGATATAAATTGGAGTGAGAACAAGCCAATTGAAGAATTATTAGCTGAAATAAAGGAGAAAATCACACCTAATAAAGGGTACGATGTTCAATTTAGAATAAATAGAAAAGAAGTAGATCCAAATACGTATATAAAAGAAGATACAGTTATTGAAATTTATTTTAAGAAAAATCAGCAATATTGGAGTACTGTTAAGTTTGTTGGAGAAGGAATTGATAAATTTTTATCAGATGGACAAGACGTTCTAATAGGAAGTAGAATAGATACTATAAACTTGCCGACTAGTCTAGGAAGCCAAAAAAAATTCATAGGTTGGGAAGCTAATATTGATTATAAGATTAATATAAATGGAAAGATAATAAATAGATCAAAAGATCAAATTTTGAAAAATAGCGATTTACCGTTACTAATAGCAGAAAAAAATATAATATTAACGGCAGTATACGAAAAGAAATTTGAAATGACTATAAAAAATAGTGCTAATGGAATAGTACAAATTTCTAATAGTAACAATAATAACTTAGTAATAGAAGTTTCACAAAATAATAGTATAAAAGAAACGTTAAAAAATAATAGAATACTTTTATTACCTAAATCACACTACAAGTTTTCTCATTTCACATCGACTTTACCTGTGTTTATTAACAAAGGTGGAGGAGAATTAAAAATTATACAGCGAGGAGAACCTATTAGTTTAGTTGATTTTTATAATATTGTTCCAGAAAACAATTTAACATTCGAGCCACATTTTGTTTTTTATAATGGAATTTTTGATAACGGAAATTTACTAGAAAAGACGGAAGTAGAAGATATATTAAACATAAGTCAAGAAAAAAATTATAGTGTAAAACTGGAAGATGCATTAGGTCCACTATATTTCTTGAGATAAGGAGATAAGATGAGTTTTAGAAGCAATTTGTCACAAGAAGTAGGTCAAGAAGTAACGAATTATTTTATCGATGTTCTTGATACAGTAATAGATTACAAAGAAATGATGTTAGCTTACGACTGCGCAATAAAAGAAGTAACTACAAAATTTGAAATATTAAATTCCGAGTATAAGATAAAATACAAACGCAATCCTATTAAGTCAATTCACTCTAGACTAAAAAGTAATGCGAGCTTAATGGAGAAAATTCATAAACGTGGAATTAATCCTAATATAGAGAGTATAGAAGAGCATATAGACGATATTGCAGGAATAAGGGTTATTTGTAATTATGTTGATGACATATATAAAATTGCTGATTCGTTAATTCGACAAAGTGATGTTGAATTGTTGCAGAAAAAAGACTATATTTCTAATCCTAAAGAAAATGGATATCGTAGTTTGCATTTAATTATTCGTATACCTGTATTCTTCTCAGAGAGTACAAAATATGTAAAAGTAGAAGTTCAAATTAGAACTATAGCTATGGATTTTTGGGCTAGTTTAGAACATCAGATGCGCTACAAAAAACCAGAGCTAGATGATGAACAAATGCTTGTACAACAATTAAAAGAATGTGCAGAAACTATAGCTGATACAGATAATAAAATGATGCAAATAAGATCTACTATAGAAAATCTTAGTTTGGATCAAACAGAAGAAGAGCAAATAATAGAAAAATTAAAAAAATTAGATATTTCATTACTATAAGAAAGAAGTGATAAAAATGACAAAGCATAAATTTGAACCTAGTAGACATTTAATAGATTTTCATTTAGCTGGTTTTGCTTATTATGATGGATTAGAAGTAATTGATGAATTAAAATTAGGGCAGGAAGTTCAGCTACTTTGTGAACCAGATAATCCTCATGATTCACAAGCCGTGGTAGTACTATATAAAGGAAAAAAATTAGGTTATGTACCAACAGAGAAAAATATAGTTTTAAGTAAGTTGTTATATTTTGGACATGATATTTTTGATGCGAAAATTCAATATAAAAATATAGAATCACATCCGGAAAGACAATTTAGAGTTGTAGTTTATATTAAAGATAATAGGAATTAACTATATGTCTGACATTGTAATAGAAGTTATAGATGAAAACAATTTTTCAGATATAAATATTTCTAATTAAAACTTTAAATTGTACGGAAAATTTGTACCAACATATGATGGCGAGAATTGGAATTATTATGTTAAATTTTTTGAAGATAGTAATTGTTCATTTATCATTTTTCCGTACGAAAATTATGATTATAAAAATATGAAGAAAGACATGATATTTGTAGGAGTTTATTATTCTAATGGTTGTATGGCGCTTATGAGGTTAAAGCATAGTTGGAATAAGTATTTGTATCTTTATTATTTGAAAGTTAATTCTTTTTTTCGTAGAAATGTGTAGGTTATAAATTAATAGAAAAAGCAAAGGTAATGTCTAAAGAAAATCAATATAATGGTATATTTACTCAAGAGCAAGATAACAATTTATCTGCCTGTTTATTCTATAAGAAAGTAGAATTTAAAGTAGGAGGTCTTGATACAAAAGTTTATTGTGGTAGTGAGTAAGAAGGAAAAAGTGATATATTATTTTATTTAGATATTGATAAAAAGAAAGGGGCTAATCTTTTAGAATTAGCTCCTTTCTTTTATAGTTTTAATATTTATAGCAAGACTATTTGTTGTTTAGCTACATTATTCTTCAGCAGTTCTTTTTAAAATTAGATTTAAAGTGAATGCAATTAATGTAGCAATAATAATTGGCGAACTTCCGATAAAAGTTTGGAACCAAAGTGGAGTTTTTGCTAATGTAGCAGGTACAGTAGTCAATCCTAAACCAAATGCAAGAGAAATACCGATAATTCCTGCATTACGACTAGTCATTTTTTCACGACTAATAAGTTTAATCCCATTAATTGTAATAATAGAAAATACAGAAAGTGTAGCTCCTCCTAATACAGGATAAGGAATTGTCGTCATGATAGAAGAAAATTTAGGGAAAAATCCTAAAGCACAAATAATAATACCTGCATATAGTACGACTTTTTTGCTAACAACTTTAGTAATACTAATAATACCAATATTTTGAGCGTAAGAAGACGAAGGAAGACCTCCTAAAAATGCAGTTAATAGACCGCTTAATCCTTTACTCATTAAAGCTCCAGATACTTCTGTTTTTGTAGCTTCTCTGTTCATAGCTCCAACTGTTAATGATGAAGCATCTCCTATAACTTGAATTGAAGTAACGATATACATTACGACCATAGTAAGAATTGCTCCTGCGTGGAATTCAACTCCAAATGGGAATATTGCTGGCGCAGAGAAGTATGATGCTTTTCCGATTGCAGAAAAATCAACAAGACCTAAAATTAAAGCTAGGGCGTATCCAGATAAAATCCCAAGAAGAATACTTAATATTTTTATATACCCCTTACCGAAATGATCAATAGCTAGTACTACTAATAGCGTTACTAATGCAACAGACCAGTTAGTTAGATTTCCGTATTCTGGAGTTCCTGCAGTTCCTGCCATATAGTTTATCGCTACAGGATAAAGAGAAATCCCCATAGAAAGAACTGTAGTTCCTGTTACTAATGGTGGGAAGTATTTTATAATTTTTTCGATAAATAATCCGAAGAAAATTAAGAAAATACTACCGACAATACAAGCACCGAAAACAGATGCAAAATTATAACTTGTACTAATTGTTATTACTACAGGAACAAAAGCAAAGTTAGTTCCCATTACTATAGGTAACTTAGCTCCGAATTTCCAAATGCCGTAAATTTGAAGTATTGTAGCTAAACCGGCACAAATCATTGAATATTGAACCATTTGAGTAATTTGATCATTATTCATCCCGATACTTTGTGCAATTATAATAGCTGGAGCTATATTACCTATAATCATAGCTAAGACGTGTTGAATAGAAATAGGTAATGTTTTGCTTAATGACGGGTTACCATCTAAATGAAAAAGTTCGTTTTTTGCCATAAAATAAAATAAATCCTCCTAAAAAATTTCTTTACAAACATATTTTAAAATAAAAAAAATAATATTTCAAGTAAAAAACATACAATAAACGAACGAAGTGGAAAAAAGTGTGGGTTATTAATAAAGGTGTAAATATTTTATGTTGACATCTTTATAATTATAGTATATAATAATTATTGTGTTTTATGGGGTGATATTTAATGAAATGGTTAAGATCTTCTTTATTCAAAGATAATAAAGATAAATTTGTTTTTGAAGAAAAATTAGATATTGTAATTGACAATTTCGATGCTTCTATCAAAGGAGTAGAAAATGTTATTGTTTCTGGTGTATTAACTAGAAGTGGCCAAAATAAGATATTTGTTGATTTGAATATAACAGGTAATTATAAAGTTATTTCTAGTAGAACACTTAATATTTTGACTGTACCATTTAATATAGTGGAGCAGGAAGAGTTTATTGATAGAAATGATATCTATGGTGATGATTATTTTGATATTAATGTTATGGATATGTATATAGACATTACAGATCTTGTAAATGAATTAATAATAATAAATGCACCGACTAATTTTTACTTAGATGATGAAGTAGTTGAAAAAATCAACGGAAAAGATTGGACTTTACTATCTGATGAAGATTACATTGTAGAACAGAAAGAGGATAATCCTTTTTCGGCTTTAAGTGATATGTTTAAAGAGAAATAATTCTCATAATTTAAAATATATTGGAGGAAATTAATCATGGCAGTTCCTTTTAGAAGAACATCAAAAACAGCTAAAAGAAAAAGAAGAACTCATAAAAAATTATCTGCACCAGCTATTACATTAGATCCACAAAGCGGAAACTACGTAATGGGTCACCGTGTTGACAAAAAAACTGGTATGTATAAAGGTAAACAAGTTCTAGAAGTTAAATAATTTAAATATTACCTTGCAGCTCATTGAGCTGCTTTTTTTTGTTGTGTAATAAATACGGTTGTTAAACATAAAGTTTAGCATTCTTATGTATCGGTTATCCGGTGCTGCACCCAAAAAGTTGGACAAATTTTTGGGGATATTACCTGGTTAGCCGTTGAGTAAGAATGTTTCTATTTTATCAACGGTATTTAACGTAGATCCCTTTTTTATAAACAAATATACATAAAAACTTCATTGATAAGTTAAATTGTAATAAATTTCAAATTTTTTTGTTTTATTTTTGTATATATTATATTTATATGTTATACTTTGTAGAATATTTTAAATTATATATACGAGGTGCTTAATATGATTGGTATAGGTACTATAGTTAATGCTTTCGCAATATTTGCGGGTGGAATTATAGGATTGATGATAAAAAGAGGTATTCCTGAACAGGTTAAAGAAACATTATTGAAGATTATGGGTTTAGTAATTTTTTCTATGGGGATTTTAAGTCTTATTACTAACGGAATATCTTTAGAAAATGGAAAATTAGTTAGTAAAGGATTTGTTCTAATTACATTATCGCTTGTTTTCGGTGTTGTAGTAGGAGAATTGTTAAACATCGAGAAACGTTTTGTAGATTTAGGAAAATGGTTTAGAAAAATTTTTCGCCAAGATGAAGACAATCGATTTGTCGAAGGTTTTATGGTAGCTAGTATTTTGTTTTGTGTAGGTGCAATGGGAATTGTAGGATCAATAAATGATGGGATAAATGGAGATCCTTCATTATTATATACGAAAGCTATTTTAGATGGAGTAATAGTAATTATGTTGACATCTACTTATGGGGTAGGAGCGTCATTATCTGGAGTTTCAGTATTGGTTTATCAGGGGATTTTGACTTTATTTTCATTTGCTATTAGTAGCTATGTTACAGAAGAAATAATAGGAAATATTTCTTTAGTAGGGGCGTTAATGATTATGTGTATAGGTAGTAATTTGTTTATGGACACGAAAATAAGGGTAGGGAATATACTACCCGCAATTTTATTTGTTGTTCTTTTTACGATGCTCAATATTTTTTAGTTTAAAAATATTAATAATAATTTACAAAGGGCTGATCTAAGTAAATCAGCCCATTTTTTTATTTGTAGTATTTAACTATTGCTTGTGTACCTTCGTTGAATTTTATTTCTTCGCTAAGTGAAGTGTACATTTCATAGACTAGTTCTAAACCGGGTAGTTTTAAATCGAATTTTGAACATTCTTCTAAGGCAAGTTTCATATCTTTAATAAAGTGATGAACAAAGAATCCTGGTTTAAAATCTTCTTTAAGAACACGTGGAGAATATGAACTCATCGAGAAACTACCCGCAGATCCGGTAGAAATTGTTGCTAAGAATTTTTCTGTATCAAGTCCTGCTTTTTTTGCGAATAAATAGCTTTCTGCCATAGAAATCATCGTAGTTGCTATCGCAATTTGATTTCCTAATTTAGCGTATTGACCTTTTCCTGCTTCTCCGAAATATTCTATTGTTTTAGCAAAAGTTTGTACTAGTGGACGAACTCTGTTTTCGAATGTTTCTTTATCTCCACCAACAAACAGAGTAAGTGTACCGTTTTTTGCTCCTATATCTCCTCCGGTAACAGGAATATCAAGAGCATATGCTCCAATTTCAAGGAATTTTTCTGCTATTTTTTCTGCTATTTCTGGGGATGATGTAGTTAAGTCTATAAAAATTTGATTTTCTTTTGCAGTGGTGATAAGACCTGTGTCACCTAAATAAACTTCTTCAACATCTTTTGGATATCCTACCATAGTAAAGATAACGTCTGCTTTTTCTGGAGCTTCGCTTACAGTAGAAAGTTTAATTGCTCCCTCTTCTACAAGTTCATCACATTTACTTGCTGTGCGATTATAAACGTAAAGTTCATGTCCTGCTTTCATTAAGTGACGTACTAAACTTTTCCCCATAACTCCGACACCAATCCATGCTATTTTCATATTTTCTTCCTCCTAAAATATATTTTCTTCTTTAATTATACCATAATGAAAAGGCATCTAAAAAATGATAAGATATAGAAATTAACTTTATTTAACAAATATAAAAAATCTATATAAATTATAATTGATATATTAGATAAATTATTGTATTGATTTATTATAAAATATATGTTATTATATATAAGTACCATTTAGCCAGTATGGCGGAATTGGCAGACGCACTGGACTCAAAATCCAGCGATGGCAACATCGTGTCGGTTCGACCCCGACTACTGGTATATTATTAAGCAGAGTTTTCTCTGCTTTTTTTATTTGAATAGAAATATTGACTTGTCTTAATTATCTAGAATTTACTTTTCTAATCTTTTATTTTTTGTTTAACCTAAAGAGCAAAACTAGCATATAAAAATGTGTAATGCACTCGATATAATATTGCAAAAGTTCGGATATTGTAGTATAATAATAAAGTATATAAGTATAGAAATATTAGTTATTTTTATAGAGGAGTGTGAGCACAGGTGGTAGTTACATTATTTACTTCTCCTAGTTGTACTTCTTGTAGAAAAGCAAAGGCTTGGCTTGTAGAGAATAATATAAAATTTGAAGAACGCAACATTTTTTCTGAACCTCTTACTATTGAGGAGATTAGAAATATACTATCGATTACCGAGGAAGGTACAGAAGATATTATTTCATTTAGATCAAAAACGTTTCAGAAATTGAATATTGATATTGATGCAATGTCATTACAAGAATTATACAAGGTTATTCAAGAGAACCCTGGTATGTTAAGAAGACCTATAATAGTCGATAACAAAAGGCTACAGGTAGGTTATAATGAGGATGAGATTAGAAGATTTCTCCCTAAAGAAGTTCGGGTGAATCAATTAAAACAAATAAAAAATATGGTTATTAAGTAGTTAATATTATATTAATATACTAATGATACTGCTGTTAACTAAAGAAGGTAAAGGTTGATTTTAGTATCAGCCTTTATTTTAATATGCAGAAGAAAGTGAGAAACAATGAAAGAAGAAAAATTTATAACAGGAGAAGTTCATTTCCTAGAATTAGTAGAAAAGAGAAGTTCTTCACTAGTATTTAAAACAGAGCAAGGAGAAGAAGTTAGTTGTAACGAATCAGACATCGAAAATATGGATGATTATGAAGTTGGTGAGGAATACTCTATGTTTATTTATCCTTCACGTAGTGGAAAGTTGTTTGCTACACCGACAATTCCAGATGTGCTAGTTGGTGACTATGGATTTAGTAAAGTAGTTAAGGTAAGCAATGAAGGAGTAGGTTTAGATATAGGTTTTTCTAGGGAGATTTTGTTAGTTGCAGAAGATTTGCCAAAACTAAAATCGGTATGGCCTAAGGAAGGTGACGAGTTATTTATAACTCTTCGTCGAGATTATTCTGGTCAATTATTTGCACGTTTGGCTACAGAAACAATAGTTCAAGGTATCTTTTCGAAAGGTTCTAAGGAATTATTTAATACAGAACTAGAAGCGTATCCGTATAGGCTTATGAAAGTGGGTAGTTTCTTATTATCCAAAGATGGATAC
>CAMEOL010000021.1 GCA_945929765.1 uncultured Gemella sp. | reverse complement strand
CTTAGTTGTTTCTGTTATTTTCCTCCATGCCCCGTATTTGACATAGAGCCTTTTAAAACCACCGCATTTGACAGAGAGCCAAAATAACCGTTTCTTCTCAATTCATTTTGAAGAAACGGTTATTTTTTTGAACATCTTATTGTTAAATAAAAATGTGTATTTATATAAAATACTAGTTATAAAGAAAAAATTTCAACTAAAACGTACAAAATGAGCAGTTTAAAGGCAATTTTTCTTCTTAGTTTGTTTGTAATTAAAAATCATATTTTACTAAGATAAATCGTAGCGAGCTCCTAAAATTTTAATTGCGTTAGCAATTCTATCTTTTGTTGGAGGTTCAATATGATCTATTTCATATTTAATTCCTAATTCTTTATATTTATATTTAGCCATATCATGATAAGGTAAAACTTCTACTCTTTCAACACCATTTAATGTATCTATATACTCTCTAAGTTTTCCTAGATAATAATCATCATCCGTCCACTCTGGAACTAATACGTGACGAATCCACATTTTACCACCATTATCACTTATGAAATTAGTGAATTGAATAATATTTTTGTTAGTTCTCTTAGTTAGTTTCGTATGCATT
The DNA here is from genome assembly GCA_945929765.1 of uncultured Gemella sp. Lineage (GTDB taxonomy): Bacteria > Bacillota > Bacilli > Staphylococcales > Gemellaceae > Gemelliphila. The sequence continues at coordinate 10,065 of CAMEOL010000021.1, read as the reverse complement.
TCATCGTCTATATGCTTTAAATCAACTAAAAATAAGTCGGTAAGAGATATCAACTCTAAAATTTTCTCATTCATAGTTGGTGTATTCACATAAAATCCACCACAAGTATCTACACACGTATTAATTCCTATTGCTTTCAATTCTCGGAATAATGCTAGAACAAAATCTAATTGGAGTAGTGCCTCTCCTCCACTTACAGTAACTCCTCCACCTTCGCTCGATTCAAAGTAAGGTCTATAACGAACTATTTTCTTTACTAATTGTTCTACCGTATATTCTATTGCTTTGGGATTGTTTGTCTTCCATGTATCTGGGTTGTGACAATAAACACATCTCAATTTACAACCTTGAAAAAAAATAACAAATCTAATTCCCGGACCATCTACATTTCCGAAAGATTCTATAGAATGTACTAGCCCTGTTAATTGTTTAGTTTCCATAGATATTCCTCCCATCTATACAATAATTATACTATGAATACATAAAAAATTAAACTATTTTATTTTTATTAATCTATATAAAGTAATTCTAAATCATTTCTATAATATAGTTCAATATATTTGTTAAATTGTTTTTTAATAAAAGGTACGTAAACAAAGTGCATATAGAACAAAATTAAAATAATAACTGCAAAAATAATTGTAGTTATAAAAAATATTAATTCTATATTTTGTTCCTTAAACTTAAAACTATAAAGAGTTAATATATAAATAATAATAAAACTAAAAAGACAAATAATAGTTGCTCTTCGTAAACCTTTTTTCATATTTAAAAATTTATTTTCTACTTCTTTCCTTACTAATTTTAACTCTTGAATAGTATATTTATTATTTTTAATATTTTTCTTTATTTTTCTATCTAAACCTGTTGGAAATAGTAAATAAATAAGTGTAAAAGTATTCATAAATATATCCTTTTAAAAAATTAAGAAGGAAGACCATAGGCCTTCCTCCCTTTAATTAATATTTCCTAATTAACGGAATTGGTGCATTGTACGGCTTAATACGTCACGTTGTTGTTCTGGTGTTAAGCTGATTAAACGTACTGCATATCCAGATACACGAATTGTGAAGTTTGGATATTCTTCTGGTGCTTCAATAACTTTTAGAAGTGTTTCTTTGTTAAATACGTTAGTATTTAAGTGGAATCCACCTTGAGCGAAGTATCCGTCCATCATAGCCACTAAGTTTTGAATTCTATCTTCGTGGTTTTTACCTAATGAATCAGGAGTGAATGCTGCTGTTAACGAAATTCCGTCACGGCTGTATTCGTATGGTAATTTTGCTACTGAGTTTAAGCAAGCTAATGCTCCAGATTGGTCACGTCCGTTCATTGGGTTAGCTCCTGGAGAGAATGGTTCACCTTTTCTACGTCCACATGGAGTGTTACCTGTTTTCTTACCGTAAACTACGTTTGAAGTAATTGTTAAGATAGAAGTTGTAGTTTCGTTTGCACGGTAAACTGGGTGTTTTTTCAATTTAGTCATGAATTCTTTTAATAACTCGATTGCGATATCATCTGCACGATCATCGTCGTTACCGAATGTTGGGAATTCACCTTCAACTTTATAGTCTACTGCTAATCCTGTTTCTTCATCTACGATTGGAGTTACTTTAGCATATTTAATAGCTGATAATGAGTCAACTGCTACTGAGAATCCAGCGATACCTGTAGCCATGAATCTTCTTACATCAGTGTCGTGTAATGCCATTTCTAAACTTTCATAAGAATATTTATCGTGCATGTAGTGGATCACGTTTAATGTATTGATGTAAAGTTTACATAACCATTCCATAAACACGTCAAATTTTTCTCTAACTTCTTCGTAGTTTAATACTCCACGAAGTGGTTCTGTTACAGGTCCAATTTGATCTCCTGTTAATTCGTCACGTCCACCATTGATTGTGTATAGTAACGCTTTAGCTAAGTTTGCACGAGCTCCGAAGAATTGCATATCTTTACCAGTTGTCATACCAGATACACAGCAAGCGATAGATTTATCACATGTTTGTAAGAAGTCTGCTAATAACTCATCACTTTCGTATTGGATAGCACTGTGGTTGATTGAAGATTCTGCACAGTATTTTTTGAATCCTTCTGGTAATTTAGTTGACCAAAGAATTGTTAAGTTTGGCTCTGGAGAGTTACCCATGTTGTCTAATGTATGGATGAAACGGAAGTCAGTTTTTGTAACTAATGATTTTTCTCCGTCTAACATTTCACCTACGATTAATGTAGCCCAAATTGGATCTCCTGAGAATAATTGGTTGTAATCAGGTGTACGAGCAAATTTAACCATTCTTAATTTAAGTACTAAGTTGTCGATTAATTCTTGTGCTTCTACCTCTGTTAGAGAACCATCTTGTAAATCTCTTTCAATGTAAATATCTAAGAATGTAGCAATGTTACCGATAGACATTGCTGCTCCATTTTGTTGTTTGATTGCAGCTAGATATCCGAAGTATAACCATTGAACAGCTTCGCGAGCGTTTGTAGCAGGTCCTGAAATGTCGAATCCATAGATTTTAGCCATTTCTTTTAATTCACCTAATGCTCTGATTTGCTCGTTTACTTCTTCACGATCACGGATAACGTGCTCAGTCATTACTCCATCTGCACCGATTTTTTCTAAATCAGCTTGTTTGAATTCGATTAATTTATCTACCCCGTATAAAGCAACACGACGATAGTCTCCGATGATACGTCCACGTCCATATGCATCTGGTAATCCTGTGATTACACCAGAACGACGTACAGCTCTCATTTCTGGAGTATAAGCATCGAATACCCCTTGGTTGTGAGTTTTACGGTAATCAGTAAATATTTTAACTACTTCTTCATCTACTTCATATCCGTAAGCTTTACAGCTTTGAACAGCCATATTAATACCACCGAAAGTCATAAGAGCACGTTTAAGTGGTTTATCAGTTTGTAAACCTACTACTTTTTCACGGTCTTTGTCTAAGTACCCAACTCCGTGAGAAAGAATTGTTGAAGGAATACTAGTATCCATATCTAGAGTTCCACCAGCTAAACGTTCTTGTTTCATTAATTCGTTGAATTTTTCAACTAATACTTTAGTGTCTTCTGTTGGTCCTACTAGGAAAGAAGAATCTCCACGATATTCAGTGTAGTTAGACTTAATGAAGTCTACCATATTCACTTCTGTTTCCCATAATCCACCAACAAATGCTTTTTTTGTTTCTACTGTTGCTGACATTTTCGTCACTCCTTATTTTTATTATTTTATTTTACACTATCATTTTACACCCTATGTTTTACGATTTCAATATTCGTAAATAAGAAATTGTGAACTTTTTGTGAACTAATAATATACAACAATTAAAACAGTTATATTAAATTATTTATTTTAATATCCTATTTTGATTAAATTAATCTATAGAAAATACTTGAAAACAGCATGTAAAAATAGTGAAAACATGTAGTTGTATTGTTACTTAACTATAAATACGTGAGTGTCTTCTGTTTCAAAAACTGTTATATTTTTCTTCAAATTATATAGAAACACTTTAATATTTAGAGAAGATATTTTTAAAAAATACTTTTATTATTATCTTTTAAATCTTACTTTTGACATTTTGGACAATAATAAGTAGATCTAGTTTTTATTACTATATTTTCTGTATCATGGTTTAATGGACACATCTTATGACCATATATTTGAAGATAGTTTTGCATATTTCCCTCTCCTCCATCTGAATGGACAAAATCAGAAATAGTAGATCCACCTTGTTCAATACTAAATTCTAATATTTTTACTAGACTTTTAAAAATCTTTGTTTTTTCTTCTCTTGTTAGTTCTGAAGCTTTTTTTTCGGGATGAATCTTTTCCTTATAAAGAACTTCACACGCATAAATATTTCCGCAGCCACAAAATACATTCCCTTCTAACAACAAGGCTTTTATAGGGACATTTCTATATTTTTTACTTTCTAATTTTTCTAAAAAGTATTCTAAAGATTTTTCAGAAAAAGGTTCTGGTGCTAAAGTATTGAACGGTTTAAAATTATTTAAGTTTTCTAAATAACGCAATTCACCAAATCGTCTAATATCACTATAAACAAGCTTTTCTCCTGTTGATAAAGAAAAAATAATGTGTCGATGATTAAAATAATTTTTATTTTCTATTTCTTCTATATTAGTAACGACAAAATATGCTCCTGTCATTCCAAAATGCGTAATTAAATATCCATTATTTAGTGTAAAAAACACATATTTTCCTCGACGTTCTAAGTTCAATATAGTTTTTCCTATTAAATTTTCTTTAAAATAATTTAATTCATCTTTTACTAGAGCTCGTTTCCCCTCTAAATGAGCATCTATAATTTTTTGTGAATATTCTACATTTATTATAGTTTTATTTATGACATTTGGTTTCAATCCTATTTTTATATTTTCGACTTCTGGTAATTCTGGCATTTTTGTTTCCTCTCTTAACATTTATATATTAATTATAACATAATGCTTGATATAAAAATAAAAACATGTACCTCTTAACTACGTATTTTCTTTATTTACGTACGCTTTAAGGAACATGTTATTATTTTTGTACTAAAAAATTTTTTCTATTTTTCGAAATACAATTGTTCGAATTTATCTATTAATTTTGAGAAGTTATCTATTGCTCTTTCGATAGGCTCTGATTTAGACATATCTACTCCTGCATTTTTTAGAACTTCTATAGGATAATTTGAATTACCTCTAGCTAAAAATTCATCTATATAAACTTGTGCATTCTTACTATCTTCTAGTATTAAACTAGATAATGCTTGTGCGGCAGAGAATCCTGTTGAATATTGATAAACATAATAGTTATAGTAGAAATGTGGTACTCTTGACCATTCATATTTTATATCTTCATCATATTCAAAAGCATCACCATGATATTTTTTTATTAACTCAAAATATTTTTCATTTAAAAATTCTGCAGTTAGAACTCCACCTTCTTGTAGCGTTCTATTCATTAAATGTTCAAATTCTGCAAATTGTACTTGACGGAATAAAGTCCCTACTGTTCCTATTAATTCTTGATTAAGAACTTGTAACATTGCTGCTTTATTACCTTCTTTTTCAAATTTTTTGAACAAGTAATTTGTCAATAATGCTTCATTACAAGTAGAGGCTACTTCTGCAACAAAGATTGAATAGTTACCGTATGTTTGTGGTTGGTTTTTTCTAGTATAATATGAGTGCATTGAATGCCCTAACTCATGAATTAAAGTATATACATAATTCAATGTATTATCATAATTTAACAATATAAACGGATTAGTTGCATATCCCCCCGATGAGTAAGCTCCTGATCTTTTACCTTTATTCGGCTGTACATCTATCCATCTCTCATCGAATGCTTTACGCATATCGTTTACATATTGTTCTCCCATAGGAGCTACCGCTTCTAATACTATCTCTTTAGCTTCAGCAAATGTAAATTTTGGAGCCTCTCCTTCTACCATCGAAACCCCTCTATCATACAATCTATACTCATCTAAACCTAGAACTCTCTTTTGTAACTCGAAATAACGGTGTAAGACATGAAGATTTTTGTTTACTGTATCCACTAAATTATCGTAAACTTCCTCTGGTATATGGTTTTTAGATAATGCTGCATGTCTTGTAGAATTATATTTATGAGTATCAGCATAATATTTCGTTGCTTTTAAATTTCCAGAAATTGTTGAAGCTAGCGTATTATTATGAGCTTTATAATACTTATACATTGCTTTGAACGTATTTTTTCTTAAAACTCTGTCTTTACTTTCCATATATTGACCATATGTTCCATGATTAAGTAGTAGTTTATTCCCATCTTTATCTTCTACTTCACCAAAATTAACATCTGTGTTATTTAATGCAGAAAAAGTCTCTTGACTTGCTGATAATGCACTTCCTGCCATAGATATTAATTTTTCTGATTCTTTATCTAATACATGAGGACGAGCTTTATTAATTTTTTCTATTTCAAATTTATAAACTTTTAATTCTTCTAATTCTTCTAAATAACTATTTAATAATGTTTCATCAACTGCCATCAACTCTGGAGTTAAAAATGACCATTCTGTTGATGTTTTTACATACAAATCATAAGTCTTTGAGAACATCTCCTTGTATTTAGATTCTGTTGTGTCTTGATCATTTTTTAGATGTGCATAAACATATAATGTTTCTAAACGTAAATCATATTCTTCAGAAGCTTTCAAAACTTCTAAAAGATCTTTTGCACTATTTGCAAGTTTATTTTGATAATTTGCTACATTTTTTAGTGCCTCTTCAGCTTTTTGGAATTCATTCCAAAAATCCTCATCAGTAGCATAAATTGTAGTTAAATCCCAAGTATCTTCTAATTTAACATCTTTTCTTAATAATTCTGCCATTATTGTCCCTCCTGAATAAATTTTAAAACTATTATAACAAATTTTCTTATTATTTTCAATTTTTATCAAAAAAAGAAGCGATGGTGTAACCTATTTTGGAAAGCAATACGAAAGTCATGTTTTAATTTTTATATAAGTTCATTTTTTCCTTAATACTTATAATTTTTTGGTTAGCCTATTTATTTTGAATAAAGAGAACTCATAAGTAACAATTTTTTATTACTTACAAGTTCTCATAAATTACTCTAATAAACTTTATATTCCATTAATTAAGATTTGATTAGCATATGATCATAATTTTCATGTCCTATCCATATTTCGCCGTCTTTTTCAAATCCAAAACTTTCATATAACTTCCTAGCACCACTATTACTTTGGGCTACATTTAAACTTTTTAATGGTTTATCTTTCTCTGTAAACACCTTAAGAAGTTTTGTCCCTACCCCTTTACCACGATTATTTTCAAAAACATATAAAGTATCTAAATAAAATTCTCCTGGCAATGCCTCATTATAATCAAAAATAACTGAATTGTGACTTAAATTGTATTTAGGAATTATTACTTCGTACCAATATTTTTTTGCACTTTCTACACTAGAATAATCATAACTAAATGAAAATCCTAATATATTTCCGTCTTCTTCTACTATATCACAATATTTATAACTAAAGCGATCATCATCGGATGTGAAGCATTTCTCTAATATATTAAGCATTTTTTCTTTTCCTGCTTCTTTTAATATATCTAACTCTAGTGATTCTACAAACTCATAAATTCCTTCTATTACTTTTAAATCATTTTTTGTTGCTTCTCTTATTACAACCATTTATATTCCTCCCTAATATTAAATTAAATTATATTACTACTTCCCCGACATTTGCATATCGTGCAAACGATGGTTCATAATTTCTAACTTTATAACCTAACTCTGTCAACAAAACAGCTACATAAGAAGCCCTTACCCCTGTCGTGCAATATGTAATTATCAACTTATCTTTTGAAATTTTCAACTCGTTTAATTGTTGCTCTATTTCATCTTTAGACTTAACAAAACCATTTTTATCAACTAAACTGTTAAACGGAAGAGATATAGAATTAGGAACGTGCCCTGCTTTACTTTCACCGTAAATTACCCTTCCATTATACTCAACAGCAAGACGTGTATCTAAAACTTGAACATCGTCTTTGTTATATAGTTCTAACAATTCATCTGTGTATATAGCTTTACTATTATTTTGTGCCTCTTCTCTATTTAATGACAAAAGATTTATTCTACTTTCTTCTTTGATATAAGATTTGTTAAATCCTAACTTCTCAATTTCGTTAAATCCACCATCTACAAATTTAACATTACTATGCCCTGCAAAATCAAAAGTATAAACAATGCGACCTTCATCTCCAAAACCTGCATCAGGCATAGTGAAACCATAAGCTATTACTTCTGTATCACTAGTTATATTTAATACTTCAAAAATATACTCATAATTCTCTTTAGAAAGTAATTTTCCTAGATCTTCTCCGCCAAATTCTCCTAATAAACTTAAATCTGTCCAATCTACTACTATTGCTCTATCATACATTAATGCTCCCTCTTCTAGCATATTACCTCGGGCATCAATTACAACAACATTATCTCTTTCTCTACTTTCTAATAAATAATTTACGTCAACTATCTTGTTACTTATAAAATTCATAATTTATTCTCCTTTACTAACTATATACATTATACTACAATTTTTATAATAAAAATGTTCACATATACAAATTTAATAAAAAAACTATAAATAGTAATGATTACTATTTACAAAGACACATTTGTATGCTAGAATATTAAATCGTAACGATTATGATTTAAGGAGCATATTATGAAAAAAAATAGTAAAATTATTATAGGTACTACTAGTATACTTGCCACTTGTGCATTAGCTTTTAGTGTATACGAATATCAAAATAAAAACAACTACAACTATAACAGCGCTTCTAATTCTGAACATGTTAAAATAAACAATGAAAAAGAAAAAAAAGATTCTGTTGTTATTGCTGAAATATCTGAATTTGGTTATGCTGTCGTTCATGGTGATCACACACATTTCAAACACGGTTTGATACCTTATGATGCTAAATTTTTGGATAGTGTAGTTTACAAAAATAAAGATTATAAACTTAATAAAAATGATATTCTTTATGAAGTTGAACAAGGATACATAATAAAAATAAACAATAAATACTATTATTATCCAAATGAAAATATTACACAAACTAATATTATAACTAGGGAGCTTGCAGAAAAAATTACAAGTAATTCACATGAAGCGGAACATAGTAATCACAAAAATTCTAGTCAAAACGTAAAAAAAATAAATAGTGGTGTTGCTGGTATAGACTATGCTACTAGCGATGGATTCATATTTAACAATATAAATCAAATAATCCACAAAACAGCTAACGGTATTGTCGTTGACCACAACGGTCACTCTCATTACTTTAGTTATGAGCAACTACGTGGTACAAGATGGGAAAATCTAGTAAACAATAATGCTATCAACAATAATTTTATAAATAGCAACTACTATAATAAAAATATCGATAAGCATGACGATTATACATTCGATCCAAAAGATATTATAGCCGAAGATGATACTGGTTATATAGTTAGACATGGTGATCACACTCACTACATCTGGAAAAATAACAACTCACTAATAACAAAAACCGAAAATTCTATTCCTATAACTAATAAACAAAATTATAATAACGATATTATAGAAAAGAAAAAAGAACTTTCATTTGCGGGAATTGATTACAAAACAGAAGATAACTATATATTTGAAGAAAATCAAATTATAAAATATACAAACCTAGGATTAATTACTAATCATAGTGGTCACGAACACTTCATTTATTATTATCAACTTGTAAATTCAAAATGGGAACACCTAATACCTAAAGATAAATTAATCGCAGCCAAAAACGAATATAACAAAATTTCAAGAGAACTCATAAAAAATAACAACAATAATTTAAATACAGACACTCTAGCAGCAACAGAAAAAGTCAATACCGAAAAAAATATTTCCCAAGAAATAAAAGAGAAGATGCTTTATGTTGCTGACATATACGGTGTTCCAATTGAAGCTATAAAAATTAATGACAATTATTTTGTATTTAACGATCCGGGACATGCATATGATCCAACTCATATACACCCATATATAGTTTCTATATCTAAATTAAAAATACCAGAAGTTACAGGAATTCCTGAAATAGATTTCGAAAACGAACTATTAGCAATCGCTGAAAGAACAAACATCCCTGCTAATAAAATAAAAATTCAGAATGGTAAATTTGCAATACCTCACGGTAATCACGATCACTTTGTTAAAATAAAATCAACGGGTTATGAAGACTATATAAAAAATAAAATACCTGATATTATCGGAGAATTTATCACAGGCGAATTAGACAAGGAAATTGTCTTTAATAAAATTAATGAACTAACAAACAAAACTCAAGAAAAATTCAAAAATAATCCCCTTCAAGCAAGAAGAATTACTCGTGCCCTTAATGATTTAAAAGATAATATTAATACATTAGCAAATAATTCGACTGACGGATATCTAACTATGCTTTCTAACTTCGAAAATAAATATATTTTAGAACAAGAAAATT
>CAMEOL010000020.1 GCA_945929765.1 uncultured Gemella sp. | reverse complement strand
AATATCAGAAGTTTTAAAATATGATAGAAAAACAATAGTAAATTATATATTAAAAAACGAAGATAAAGTAGAAAAAATAAAGTCAAAACCAGCTATTTACGCATTAAAAGATAGTTATGTATATAGTATAATTGAGAATTATTAAATTAAAATTAACGGATATTATATGAAAGTAAACTAAAGTCTTTACTTTTGTGATATATCCGTTTTTATTTTTTAAAACAAAACAAAATAGAGTGCTTTTTATATAAAATTTATTAATTTTATTTTAAAATATACAACCTAACTCCAAAGGGAATTATAATTCGTATTTTATTGAAATAATTTCAATTCAACTTGAAAATGTATGGTTTTATGATATAATATTTTTATAAAAGAATAAATTTCAATGATAAATTTATTACAACACATACATTAAAAGGAGTTTATTATAATGACAAAAAGAGCGTTACTTAGTGTTTCTGATAAAACAGGCCTAGTTGATTTTGCAAAAGGTTTAATAGAACTTGGTTATGAACTTATTTCTACAGGAGGAACTTTTACAACTTTAGAAAAAGAAGATGTAGCTGTAAAACAAGTTTTTGAGGTTACTGGTTTTCCTGAAATCATGGATGGACGTGTAAAAACATTACATCCTGCAATTCATGGTGGAATTTTGGCGAATAGAAGTATTACTGCACATTTAGATGCTTTAGAGGAACATAACATTACGCCTATTGATTTAGTTTGTGTTAATTTATATCCTTTTAAAGAAACTATTGAAAAACCTGATTGTACTGAAGAATTAGCTATTGAAAACATCGATATCGGTGGGCCAACTATGTTACGTTCTTCTGCGAAAAATTTTAAGGATGTTATAGTTGCTGTTGATCCGAATGATTATAATGAAATTTTGGAAAAATTAAAGACAGGAACAGATAATTATGAATTTAGAAAGTCTTTAGCTGTAAAAGTATTTAATCACACTGCAATTTATGACAGACAAATAGTTAATTATTTTGATGACCAAAATATTGAATTAAATTATACATCAAAAGAAACACTACGTTACGGAGAAAATCCACAACAAAAAGCATATTTCTATAAAGAAAAAAATGTGAAGAAAAATACAATTTCTGGAGCTAAGCAGTTACATGGAAAAGAATTATCGTATAATAATATTCGTGATGCTGATGCTGCTTTAGAAGTAGTTAAAGAGTTTTCAGAACCAGCAGTTGTAGCTGTAAAACATATGAATCCTTGCGGTGTAGGAGTAGGAGAGAATATTTTTGTTGCGTATAACAATGCTTATGAAGCAGATTCTGTTTCTATTTTTGGTGGGATAGTAGCTCTAAATAGAGAAGTGACGAGAGAAGTTGCAGAAGAAATGTCAAAAATTTTCTTAGAAGTTATTATTGCTCCTAATTATTCAGAAGAAGCGCTAGAAATTTTAACTAAAAAGAAAAATTTACGTCTTTTAGTATGTGACACAGAAAAATCTAAAGAAGAAACGTTACAATATGTTTCTGTTTCTGGTGGGCTTCTTGCTCAGACTGTAGATAACCTATCTTTAAAAGATGCAGAACTTAAATTTGTAACGGAGAAAAAACCTACAGAAGAAGAATTAAAAGCATTTGAGTTAGCTTGGAAAGTAGTAAAACATGTAAAATCTAATGCTATAGTTTTAGCGACAAAAGATAGAACAGTAGGAATTGGAGCAGGACAAATGAATAGAGTAGGTTCAGCTAAAATTGCGTTAGAAAAAATTTTGGAAGAAGAAAATGTAGTCCTTGCATCTGATGGATTTTTCCCAATGGGTGACACCGTAGAATTAGCTGCTAAATTCGGAATAAAAGCTATAATTCAACCAGGTGGATCTATAAAAGACAACGAATCTATAGAAGTAGCAAATAGAGAAGATATTGCAATGGTATTAACGGGAATTAGACATTTCAAACATTAGGAGGTAATATGAAAGTTTTAGTAATAGGACGTGGTGGAAGAGAACACGCCCTTTGTAAAAAAATAAAAAAGAGCAAAAAAGTAACCGATGTTTTTGTAGCGCCTGGAAATGATGGTATGAGAAATGTTGCAAAAATAGTAAATATAAGTGAGTTGCAATTTGAAGAATTAAAATTATTTGTTCAAGAAAATAATATTGATTGGGTAATAGTAGGACCAGAAGATCCACTTGTAAAAGGTATTTATGATGAATTAAGTCCTGTTGTAAAAGTTTTTGGCCCGAATAAATATACTGCTCAAATGGAAGGTTCAAAAAGTTTTGCTAAAGAAGTTATGGCTAGATTTGGTGTTCCAACAGCGAGTTATGAAGAGTTTACAAGTTTAGAAAATTCTTTAGACTATATAAAAAAATCAAGTTATCCCTTAGTAATAAAGAAAGATGGGCTTGCTGCAGGTAAAGGAGTAGTTATTCCAGAAACACAAGATGAAGCAATACAATTTTTAACAGAATTTTATAATGAAGATCAAAATTGTAAAGTAGTTATAGAAGAATTTTTAGATGGAGAAGAGTTTTCTCTTATGTCGTTTGTTAATGGAGAAGTAGTAATTCCATTTGATGAAATTGCTCAAGATCACAAACGAGCTTACGACAATGACAAAGGAGCGAACACAGGAGGAATGGGAGCATATACACCTGTTCCACAAATATCTAGAGAAGTTATAAATGAAGCTATAGAAAAAGTAGTAAAACCAGTTTGTGAAGGATTAGCTAGCGAGAATACACCGTATTTTGGATTTTTATACGCAGGGCTTATAGCAACCAAAGATGGAGTGAAAGTGATAGAATTTAATGCACGATTAGGTGATCCAGAAACACAAGTTTTACTTGAAAAAATGGATAGTGATATTATAGAAGTTATTGAGAAAGTTTATAATAAAGAAACAGTAGAATTACAATGGTCAGAAGATACTGTTTGTGGAGTAGTATTAGCAGCAAATGGGTATCCAGCAGATAATTATATAAAAAATGCTAAAGTTGAAAATTTTGATATAGAAGATAATTATTATGTTGCAGCTTTAAAAGAAGAAAATGGGAACTGGTTCTCTACAGGAGGTAGAGTATTACTAGCTTATGGGCGTGGAAAAAATATAATAGACGCAAAAAATAATGCATATAAGACAGTAGAGAAAATAAAAGCGCCACAACTTTTTTATAGAAAAGATATTGGGAATAAAGCAACTAAGTAAATATTAAAATAAAAAATATTAACGACATAAATATAAAGAACGTGAAAATATGATTATATAGGTAGTGTTAAGTAAAGTGAATGCTGTGAATATCATATTTTCACGTTTTTTGAAAAAAATTATAACATTTTTATAAATGTATTTTAAAATATCAAAGACGGAAGATATTTAAGGGGGTGAATAGAATATTTTTACACCATCTATTATTTCTATACTTTGATTTTATTTTAAAAATGATGTAAAATAAATTTAACGAATGGAGGAGATAATATGTATCTTGAAGATGAAAAATTATTAGCAATGACTGCACAAAATAAAAAAAGTATTTTATTAGCTTTAGAAAAAATTAATTTTATTTCAAATGAACCTAATATTAAAGTAACATATATAAAAACTTTGAGCAATCTGCTAAAATTTAATAAATCAATTGAAAATTATTTTTACTCTAAGAAACCAGGATATAATACTGTTTTTCAAAAGAGAATAGACTCTACAGATGATAGTCCTTATTTATTTGATAAAATTAAAGCTGATTTGAAAGGTAGTTTTAATGAAGAAGGTTTTGATTCTATTGAAGCAGAGAAATTCTTTACTATTATTGATGAGATTGAAGAAAATATTATCGATTTATTTAAAGACGAAACAGAGTACGAGTTTAACAATTATTTAATAAATTTAATAAACTCAAAGAAAATTGATGAGTTTGTTTGGTTGAATACTATTTACAATATTTATAAAGAAGGTCACAGTTTAAAAGATATAGTTAATGATTATAGAACTTTTAATAGTATAGAATTCTCAGATTTGTATAAGATGTATTTATTTGTGACGGATTATAATATTAATCAATTGTTATTGACAGATGAGTCAAAAGTTATTACTAATGATTATCTTTTAGATATTAATAACTTTTTTGACTATATGTATTCATTAGTTGATGATATGAAGAATTTTGTTGCCAAAGAGAATAAAAAAGATATTTTAAGTTTTAATACTAAAATAGCTTCGTATACAAATATAAAAACACCAACAAAAGACGAATTCATCTCTATAGTAAGAAAATTATTTATAATTCTACGTGATTTATACCAAAATGATAACACAAAATTGTTACTAAATAACGTTTACCCAATTTTAGTTAAATCATTTTATGCCCCACTAAAAAATGACGATAAGATTAAATATGAATACAATCCAGAATTTATTTTTGCGTTAGAATATTTACAAATAATAATTGAAGTAATGAGTGACGGTAATGCATAGTAATATCAAAGGGGCAGATTATTATTTAGTTTATAATGATTATTCTCACTTTAGTTACGAGAAAGAATTGAATTTATTGTACTTACCAATTATAGGGAATGATGCTATAAGAATTTATCAATACTTTTTTACAAAATTACTAAATGATAAAAATATTACTGCTAATACTTTGCATTTTGATATAATTGATAATTTATCGATTGACTTAAAGAGATTTTTGCTAGCAAGAAAGAAACTAGAAGCACTAGGATTACTAAAAACTTATGTTTTAGAAAGAGATAACAAAGTATTTTATATGTATAAAATACTTAAACCTCTTTCTTTTTATAATTTTTTTAATTCAGCGTTGTTAAGTACTCTACTAGAGGGGAAAATAGGAAAAGAGCAGTATAAAATATTACTAGACAGATATCAGCATAATAAAATCGATTTCTCTACTTTTAAAGATATTACTGCAAAATTTACGGACGTATATAGTTATGAAAATATTGATACTTTCTCATTTGAAGAATTAACAGAAAGCTATGATTATAGCATTAATTTAGAGGAATTTAATTTTGATATAAATAAGTTAATATATTTATTGAGTAATAAATATTTAGAAGAATTGTTAGATAATGAAGATATCAAAAAAGATATTTTAGGATTGGCCTATCTATATAAAGTCACACCTCTTGAAATGGCTAATGCTATCGAGAAATCCGTAGATAATAATACGGTAGGGTTAGAATTAAATATAGAAAAACTAAAAACACATTTATCACAGTTGTTTATTACAGTGAAAAAACAAAATGTACCAGAATTAGACGAAATGCTGAATAAGCAACTGTTAAAAGAAAGTTATTCAGAAACAAAGGAATTGTCACCAAAAGAAGCATTTGCTAAAAAATTAGATAACATTAATTATGTCGAATTTTTAAATAAAAAACATAAAATAATATTATCAAATATTGATGGTGAAAATATTAATAAATTACAGACTAAGTATAATTTTAATTCGGGTGTGTTAAACGTTCTTTTGGATTATGCAATAATTGAAAGTAAATCATCGGGTGTTCCTAATTTTAATTATTTAGATAAAATTGCAAGTACATGGTCTAATAAAAGATTAGTATCAGCTTTATCAGCTATAAACTTTGTAAATTCTCAACGTAATAGTTTTAAACAAAACAAATTAGAAAAAAATAATTCTATAGTTAATACATCTAGTAGTAATACTATTGACAAAAAGATAGATTACAATTTGGAAAGTGTAGATTTTATTCGTTTAAAATATGAGTTTATATTACCAACAAAATTAGAAAAAGATTTAAATATTATTAAAGAAAAGTATAATTTTTCTAATGAGATATTAAACTACATATTAGAAAAAGCAATCAATGAAAGTGATTCTAAAAGTGATATCCCGCACATTAATTATATAGAGAGTATCGCTGCAAACTGGTTTAAAAATAAAGTAAAAACAGTAAAAGACATAGAAAAATTAAATAAATCAAAAAATGAGATAAATAGAAAAGTTAACATTGTTAGAACTCCAGATTATATAAAGAAACAATTGCAGAATATAGATGACAACTCTAATTATGAAGAAACAAACAATGATAATTATAGTGAATTTAGAAAACTTTTGGAAAAGAGAGGATTGAAGTAATATGAAAAAAGCATCAAGTGTTTACGGTAATATGAATATATCGGTTGAAAGTAATAAAATTAAAGAAAAATTACTAGCAGATAGTGAAATATTATCTTTTTTAGAACAAAACAATATATCTCCAGAAAAGTTTAATAGACAACTACAAGTTTTTTATAATTACTATATATCAAAAAGAAATATTTCATCAATTGGCCATGTTCCTGTTTTAAAATATGTGTCAGATGAAGTGGTTTTGGAATATTCAGAGACACCAGAGCAGAAGAAGTTTAGAGAAGAGCAACGTTGGTCTAACAGAATAAAAACTATGTTTATTCCTAAAAGTATTCTGTTATCAAATTTTTTAAATCTCTCTACAGGAGAGAAAAAAGTAGCTTTAGCAACTGAATTAATAACAATTTGTGATAATATATTGAATGGAGAAACGGTAAAAGGTCTTTATATATACGGTCAAACAGGAATAGGTAAATCTTATTTAATGGGTTGTGTTTATAATTATTTAAAAGATAAGGGTAAAGAACCTGCAATTATCTATTTTCCAGAATTCGTTAGAAAGATGAAAGCTAGTATTAAGACTGGTGACTATAACGAGATTATTGATATTATGCGTGAACAAGAAATATTAATAATTGATGATTTAGGAGCAGAAAATATTACGGAATTTGTTAGAGATGAGATACTAGTTCCGATAATAAATTATCGTGCATCAGAAAATTTAATTACATTCTTCACTTCTAATTTGTCAATAGCAGATCTTAGTGGGTTTCTTTCAACAACAAGAAACACTATAGACGAAACAAAAGCGATGCGCATTTTAGACAGAATAAGACAGCTAGCGAAACCGGTGTATTTAGAAGCAAGAAATGAAAGACAATAATAAATAGAATAAATCACATGATAGCTATTGAAATATTAAATTCTTTGTGTTAAAATCATTACATATCAATATATACAGAGGACACGATATTTAAGGTTCTAATAAAAGAGAGGGTATGGTTGCTGAGAGTACCTATTAGATAATAAATTATTACTACCTCGTTTAAATGTATGTAGTTTGGCAAACTTTACTTGCTACAATGAGGAAATATTTATATTTCAAAATTGGGTGGTACCACGAAATTATTCGTCCCTAAATAGACAAGATGTCTGTTTAGGGACTTTTTATTTTACAAAAAGTATAAAGGAGAAAAAAATGGTAAAATTAACATTTCCAGATGGAAGCATTAGAGAATATGAAAACAAAACAGCACTTGATATAGCTGAAAGTATCAGTGTAAGTTTAAAGAAAAAGGTTGTAGCTGCTAAAATTGACGACAACTATTTAGAATTGGATAGAGTGATAACTACTGACGGTTCGTTAAAACTAATTACTGCAGATGATAAAGATGCTGATAGCCTTTATGTTTTACGTCATTCATCTGCACATTTATTAGCGCAAGCACTAAGAAGAATTTATGGTGCAGAAGTATATTTTGGTGTAGGTCCTGCTATTGATGGAGGGTTCTATTACGATTTCGATATGGATGTTAAAATAAACGAAGACGATCTAAAAAATATCGAAAAAGAGATGAAGAAATTAATAAGCGAAAATCACAAAATTGAAGGTCGCGAAGTTAGTCGAGAAGAAGCATTAGAAATCTTTGCTAAAGATCCTTATAAAGTAGAATTAATTAATGACTTACCAGAAGATGAGACAATAACGATCTATACACAAGGAGAATTTACAGATCTTTGTCGTGGAGGGCACGTAAGTAGCACAGCGAAAATAAAAGAATTCAAATTATTATCAGTTGCAGGGGCTTATTGGCGAGGAAATAGTGATAATAAGATGTTACAACGTATTTACGGAACAGCATTCTATACAAAAGACGCATTAGCAGATCACTTACAAAAATTAGAAGAGGCAAAAGAACGTGATCATAGAAAACTAGGTAAAGAACTTGGAATATTTACAACTACACAACAAGTAGGAGCAGGATTACCGTTATGGCTACCTAATGGGGCAACAATTCGTCGTACAATAGAACGTTATATAGTCGATAAAGAAGTTGAAGCAGGATACGATCACGTGTATACACCAGTTTTAGCATCAGTAGATTTGTATAAAACTAGTGGGCACTGGGAGCACTACCAAGATGATATGTTCCCTCCAATGAAGATGGATCATGAAGAAATGGTCCTACGTCCAATGAACTGTCCTCACCACATGATGATTTACAAAAACGAACGTCACTCATATAGAGAATTACCAATTCGTATTGCAGAATTAGGAATGATGCACAGATATGAGGCAAGTGGGGCTGTAAGTGGATTACAACGTGTTCGAGGTATGACTCTGAATGACGCACATATTTTTGTTCGTCCTGATCAAATAAAAGATGAATTTAAACGTACAGTAGCATTAATTCAAGAAGCATATAAAGATCTAGGTTTAGAAAAATATAGCTATCGTTTATCTTACAGAGATCCAGAAAATACAGAAAAATACTTTAATGATGATTCAATGTGGGAAAATGCACAAGGAATGCTAAAAGAAGCTGCAGATGAGCTAGGATTAAATTATGTAGAAGCTGAAGGAGAAGCGGCGTTTTATGGTCCAAAACTTGATGTTCAAGTAGAAACAGCAATAGGAAAACAAGAAACATTATCTACAGTTCAGCTTGATTTCTTATTACCAGAAAGATTCGAACTTGAATATATTGGTGAAGATGGAAAAGCACATAGACCTGTTGTAATTCATAGAGGTGTTGTGTCTACTATGGAACGTTTAGTAGCTTTCTTACTAGAAGAATATAAAGGAGACTTACCTACTTGGTTAGCTCCAAATCAAGTTAGAATTATTCCGGTTAATAACGATTATCACTATGATTATTCTAGAGAAATTTTTGATGATTTAAAACGTGCAGGTGTTAAAGTTTCTTTAGACGATAGAAATGAAAAACTTGGTTATAAAATAAGAGAAGCGGCAGCTAAAAAAATTCCTTATACATTAGTAATTGGAGATAAAGAAGTAGCGGATAGAGACGTGAATGTACGTACTTTTGGATCACAAAATCAAAAAACTAAAAGTTATGAACAATTTAAATACGATTTACTAAAAGAAATAAAAGAAAGAAAAATTAATAAAGAGGCATAATTATGACATTAAAACAATTAATGACGGAAATTCAAGAAGGGGAAAGAAAAGTAACAATAAAAACTAATTTAGGAGATATGACTTTTAAATTGTTCGAAAAAGATATTCCTAAAACAGTAGAGAACTTTATTACTCATGCACAAAATGGGTACTATGACGGGATAATTTTCCACCGAATAATAAAAGATTTTATGATTCAAGGTGGAGATCCGACTGGTACAGGAATGGGTGGAGAATCAATTTGGGGTAATTCTTTTGAAGATGAATTTTCAATGGATTATTTTAATTTCTATGGTGCATTAAGTATGGCGAATGCAGGACCAAATACAAATGGTAGTCAATTTTTTGTAGTACAAGCAAAACATGTAGATAATGCAATGTTAGCTAATTTAGAAGCAGGTGGATGGCCAGTTGAAGCTGTCGAAGAATATGCAAAAAATGGAGGAACTCCATGGCTTGATCATAGACATACAGTATTTGGTCAAATTATTGAAGGTAAAGATATATTAGAAAAAATAGCTTCAGTAGAAACTGGAGCTCAAGATAAGCCTGTGGAAGACGTTGTGATAGAAAAAATTGTAATAGATTAAACAAAAATAGTTTTACCTAAAAGTAGTGTAACAATATTTGTTCTATCACTATAAAGTATTTGATTTAATGAAAAATAAAAGGAGTAGACTGGAAAATAGATAAAAATAACTATTTGTGGTCACTCCTTTTAGTTTTGAAAGAATTATTTATAAAATATTTTTGATATATGTACATATAAAGATAAAATTATGTTAAAATAGTATCTATCTACATGTTAATAAAAAAAAGAAGGAGCTTATGTTGTCATGACAAAAAAAACATTCTATATAACAACACCTATTTTTTACCCTAGTGGTAATTTACACATAGGGCATGCGTATACTACGGTTGCATGCGATTCAATTACTAGATACAAAAAATTACAAGGATTTGATACTTTTTTCTTAACAGGAACAGATGAACATGGACAAAAAATTCAACAAAAAGCTCAAGAAAAGGGTATTAGCGAACAACATTATGTTGATGAAATGATAGCTGAAATAAAAAAACTTTGGACAGCTATGGATATACAATACGATAAATTTATTAGAACTACTGATGATTATCATAAAAAAGGTGTAGCCAAAATATTTGAAACTTTACTAGAAAAAGGTGATATTTATCTAGGAGAATATGAAGGATGGTATTCTATTAGTGATGAGGAGTATTTTACAGAAACTCAGTTGCAAGAAGTTTTCCGTGATGAAAATGGAAAAATGATAGGTGGAATTGCACCAAGTGGGAATGAAGTAAAATTAGTAAAAGAACCTTGTTATTTCTTTAAAATGAGCAAGTATGCTGACAGACTAGTAAAATATTATGAAGATAATCCTGAATTCGTACTTCCAGAAAGTCGAAAAATAGAAATGTTAAATAATTTTATTAAACCAGGATTAGAAGATTTAGCAGTTACACGTACTACTTTTGACTGGGGAGTAAAAGTAGAATCAGATCCAAAACATGTAGTCTATGTGTGGATTGATGCTTTAGTAAACTATATTACAGCTTTAGGTTATGCAACCGGAGATAGTGAAGAGTTATTTAATAAATATTGGCCGGCAGATGTCCAAGTTGTAGGGAAAGAGATTGTTAGATTCCATATTATTTATTGGCCTATTTTATTAATGGCACTTGATTTACCACTTCCA
>CAMEOL010000019.1 GCA_945929765.1 uncultured Gemella sp. | reverse complement strand
CTCACAACTCTTTCATTATATTATAGCATTTTCTATTAATTTTTTATATAATAAAGATATAAATAACAAATAAGAGGTAGACATATGAAATTATATTTAGCTGGAGCATTATTTAATGAAGCAGAAGTAACGCAAAGATTGTTAGAAGGAAAAATTTTAAAAGAAACATTTGGTAACAAACTAGAAATTTTCAACCCGATTGAACAACCGTTCAATGAAAACAAACAAAAACTTCCTACTCCACAAGATATTTTTCTTGGAGATACTGACGCTGTCTTAAATTGTGATATATTTTTGGCTGATATTACTAATGAAGATTCTGGTGTGATGGTAGAATTAGGAATTGCTATCGCCAACAAAAAAACTATTATTGCTGTGAATTCTGATATTCGTCTAAAATCTGCAAATAAATACGACATACCTAGCTATGCAATAAATCACTACGTTCTCGGAGGAATTTTAAAACATGGTAAACTTGTATTTTCTTTCGATGAAGCTATAGAAGAAATTAATAAACTTGTTAATATATAAATTGTTAATTTACATAAAAAGAACAAGAGGAGCTGATTTTTGAATCAGCTCCTTTTCTTTATTATAAGTAATGAAAAGTTAAGTTCCCATTACTATGATTTTATTTGTAGTGAATTTTCTTCCTTAAATTGTTGATATCCTGTTTTTGTTAATTCTAATAATTCTTTTTCTAAAAGTAGATCTCCTTTATAAGGATATTTTTTAGCAATAGTTTCAAATTTTTCTAACCATTTTTCAGATTCTAAAATATTAGTTTTAAATATCAATTCATAACAATAAAGAAACCTACATGCAAAAAGTTGACTTTTAGAAAAGCTTCTAATAAGTTTTTCTAATTCTTTCGTAAATTTATTATCGACTTCACTAAAATTACCTTTTAAAATATCAAAATATAAAACTTCTGCTTGTATCGTTTTTTTGTGAATATCATTCAAAACTATTTTTTCATTAGCTAATATTTCTTTCATCTGACTATAGGCTTCTTCGTATTTACCTTGGTCTAAATATCTATTTATTTTATAGATTAAACCTACTGCTACTATTGCATTATCACACTCAGCGTCAGTTATTTGACTAAACAATTCACTATCCATATCTTTTAGCCTTATACCTCTAATTTGTGCCTCTGTTACATGAAGTGACAACGCAAGCATTTTTCGTGCTTTTTCGCTTTTGGCTAATAAAATAATGTTGTAACCATCATTTAAAACTAATCCTTTCATTGGAATTAAATTAGCTAAAGCAAGAAAAAGATTAACTAACATAAATATTAGTGGAATATATTGATATGCCGGAAGAACAAAATAAACTGCATAAGACAATAACGCTACAATTAAATTTAATAATCCTCCCCCTGCATTGTACCAAAAATATGGAATGTGATCACTATTTTTTGGAGGAATCATTATACACTGACCACCAGTTCCGGGAATATTAAACTTTGTTAACTTAATTTTATTATCGTCCGCCTTATACCACATAAAATTAGCAACACGAAAAGAAGAAAAACTGTATCCTGTTAACAATCCAAATAACAAATGTCCTGCCTCATGAATAATTATCCCAAGAAAAATTGATAAAAAGAATGCAATAACTAATAATACTGTATCAAATTTATTTAAATCTGGGAACATTTTACCTACAAATAATCCAAGTCCCGCTCCTATTGTCATGAATACAAGATACTGTAATACTAATAATAACTTTTTCATTTAACCTACCCTTTCTTAATTAAGATATATTAATTTTAATATATCTTGAAATATATTTCAATGTTTTTCAAAACGTCAAATTTCAGCAAAATAAAAAAATCGATGCTAATTTATTCAGCACCGATTTTTCTAATTATTTTGTGTATTGTTCTACTAATTCTAAAACTTCTTCAGTTGTGTAGCATTGAACTGCTTTTTCTGCAAGTTCTTTCATTTTTGGAACTTCTAAGTTTTTAATTTGACTTCTTGCCTGCAAGATAGAAGTTGCTGACATAGAGAATTCATCTAATCCCATCCCTAGTAATATAGGAATAGCTAGTGGATCTCCACCCATTTCTCCACACATTCCAGTCCATTTTCCTTCTTTATGTGATGCTTCGATAACATTTTTTATCAAGCGTAAAATTGCTGGATTATATGGTTGGTAAAGATAAGAAACTTTTTCGCTCATACGGTCTGCAGCCATAGTATATTGTACTAAGTCGTTAGTTCCTATAGAGAAGAAATCTACTTCTTTAGCAAATAAATCTGCAATTACTGCTGTCGAAGGTATTTCTACCATTATTCCTAATTCGATGTCATCGCTAACTGCAATTCCTTCTGCTACTAATTTTTCTTTTTCTTCTAAGAATAATGCTTTTGCACTACGGAATTCTTGTACCGTAGCTATCATCGGGAACATTACACATAATTTACCGTACACAGATGCACGTAATAATGCACGCAATTGTGTTCTAAATAAATCTTTTTCTTCTAGACATAAACGAATTGCTCTAAATCCTAAAAATGGATTCATTTCTTTCGGTAAATCTAGATATGGTAATTCTTTATCCCCACCAATATCAAGCGTACGAACTACAACAGGCTTATCTCCCATTCCTTCTAAAACTGCTTTGTAAGCTTCAAATTGTTCTTCTTCTGTAGGTAATTTATCTCTTCCCATATATAGGAATTCTGTACGATAAAGCCCTACCGCTTCTCCACCATTATTTTTAACACCTTCTAAGTCTGCTGGCGTTCCAATATTAGCAGCTAAAATAACTTCATGACCATCTTTACTTACAGTTTTTTCTGTTAGTAATTTTGCCCATTCTGCTTTTTGAGCTTCGAATTGTTCAGCTTTATTTTTAAATTCTGCGATTACTTCGTCCGTTGGATTTACTATTACATTCCCTTCAAGACCATCGATAATTAAAGCATCTCCGTTATTTACTTGAGTAGTAATATTTCCTGTTCCTACTACGGCAGGAATTTCTAGTGAACGAGCCATAATCGCTGAGTGAGAAGTACGCCCACCAATATTTGTAGCAAAACCTTTTACATATTTTTTGTTAAGTTGAGCTGTGTCTGATGGTGTTAAGTCTTCTGCAATTACAATAACCTCTTCATCAATTAGACTAGGGTTTGGTAGAGCAACACCTAATATGTGTGCCATAACTCGTTTAGAAACGTCTCTAATATCCGCAGCACGCTCTCTCATATAGTCATTGTCCATTGATTCAAACATAGATACAAACATATCAGAAGTTTCTTTTAACGCATATTCTGCATTGATTTCTTTCGAAATTATGTCCGTTCTTACCGTACCCATAAATTCTGGATCGTCTAATATAAGTAAGTGTGCTTCAAAAATAGCTGCTTTATCAGCACCAAGGTTTTCTAATGCTTTATCTTTAATTATTCCTAATTCTTTCTTAGAAACTTCTACAGCTGCATCAAATTTAGCAACTTCTTCGTCTGTATTCTGAATTTTTCTTTCAGCTACTTTTAGTTCCGGTTCAACAAAGATGTAGGCTTTAGCAAAAGATATACCTTGTGATGCGGCAATACCTTTTAATTGTAACATCTTAGATTAATCCTTCTTTCTTAAGTGTTTCTTCTACTGAGTTAATAGCTACTTCTTCGTCAGCTCCGTCAGCGTGAATTGATACTTCTGCATCTTTACCAACTCCTAGACTCATAACTCCCATAATCGATTTTAAATTTACTTTACGCCCATTGTACTCTAATTCGATGTTTGACTCGAATTTTGATGCAGCTTGTACTAAAAGTGTAGCTGGTCTAGCGTGGATTCCTGTTTCGTCAACAATTTTGTATTCTCTTGATAACATAATGAATGTCTCCTTTAATAAATTTATTTAAGATAATAATAGCATATACATGCGATATTTACAAGTATTTTATAACCTGTTCATAATTTTTAATACGGTGATGGTAACCTTTTCTTTTTCTATATTCATTACTTTTTGTAAGCATTATGAAAATATGACAGAAAATAGAAATAATGCTTTCATTTTCAGTGTTAAGTTGTTTCGATACTCTTATATTATATTTCCACCTGTTTTTAATAATGATTTGAAGTTTTCAAAGTCTTTGTGGTTTCTATTAAATTCTTTTGCATTTTTATTTACATCTTTCATATCTATCCCTTGATCAGCTGCCGCAAAGACACATCCGCAGTAGCATTGGCGATATATATTATAGTCTTCACACATCTCTATAGAACGTCTATAACCATTGTTTTTTTTAAAATCCGAAGGTAAATAAAATACTTCTATTTTTTCTTGTAAAACATACCCGCTTTCATTTATTACTTGAGCATTTTTTTTAGGGCTTAAAGTAAGTGCAGAAGCAAAATAATCAAATCCTAATTCTTGTGCTTTGTTTGCTGCTGAATCTAGACGCATTTCATAGCAAATATGACATCTTTCTCCACCTTCACGCTCATTTTCAAATCCTTTTACTGCTTTAATAAATTTACTCGGTGCATATTCGTCAGCTATAAAGCCAATATTAGCATTATTTCTTTTATTAAATTCTTCTATAAAATCTTTTTGCACCAACATACGTTTAATATATTCTTCTTTTGGATGAATATTTGAATTAGAGAAAAATATCGTTACATCGCTTATTTCAGACAAATATTCTAAAACATAAGTACTGCATGGCGCACAGCAAGAATGAATGAGTAATTTTGGTCGTAGTTCTTGCTTTTTCCATTCTTTTACTAATTCTTTTAATACATTATCATAATTTATTTTTTGATTTTTGTGACGTGTATTAATAAACTGTTTACTATCTATCATAAAAAAACCTCATAATTGTATTTCCCTATTTTTCTATAAACTTTACTCCTAAATGTGCATATGCTTTTTGTGTAGCTCTTCGTCCTCTAGGGGTTCTTTCTATAAATCCTTCTTTTACTAAATATGGTTCATAAACATCTTCAATTGTTATGCTTTCTTCTCCGATTGTTATAGCTATCGTTTCTAACCCTACCGCTCTACCATCATATCTTTTTACTAAACATTCTAATATTTTATAATCAATGCTGTCTAATCCACTAGAGTCTACTTGGAGTAAGTCTAAAGAGGTTTTTGCTACTACTTCGTTTATCACTCCATCATTTTTCACTTGAGCAAAATCACGAACTCTTTTTAGGAGTCTGTTAGCTATACGCGGTGTTCCTCTAGAACGTTTTGCTATTTGATATGTACTAAGATCATCTATTTCACAATCATATATTGCTGCACTTCTTGTTAAAATGTTTTTTAATTCGTCGGTAGTATAGAACTCTAGCCTACAGTGAACCCCGAATCTATCTCGAAGAGGTGCTGTTAATGCTCCTGCTCTAGTTGTAGCTCCTACTAATGTGAATGGAGGCAAATCTATTCTTATGCTACGTGACTCTTCTCCTTTTCCTATAACGATATCTAAGTAGAAGTCTTCCATAGCTGAATACAATATTTCTTCTATGGATCTACTAATACGATGAATTTCATCTATAAATAAAACATCGCCTGGTTCTAACTGCGTTAATATTGTCGCTAAATCTCCTGATTTTTCTATAGCTGGCCCTGAAGTATATTTTATATTTACTTCCATTTCATTAGCTATAATAGTTGCTAACGTTGTTTTTCCTAGTCCTGGCGGTCCATATATTAGACAGTGGTCCAAGACTTCATTACGCATTTTTGCCGCTTCTATAAATATTTTTAAATTTTCTTTTATTTGCTCCTGACCTATATATTGTTTTAAATATTTCGGTCTAAGACTTTGTTCATGATATTCTTCATCAACAACTTGCTTATTAGATAAAATACGATCGTCCATATTTCCTCCTGTTCCTTACATTCCCATCAGTAATTTTAGACCCTGTTTTACATATTCGTCTGCTTTCTCAAACTCATACGCCAATAATTTTCTCTCTATTTTTGTTAATTCCTTTTTACTGTAACCTAGTGCTTCTAATGCTAATAATGCGTCTGCTATTTCTGCTTTTACTTTGTTTCCTTTATTGTCTAAAGTAAATTCTACTTTCCCTTTTAAATCTAAAATTATTTGTTGTGCTGATTTTTTTCCAATACCAGGGAATTTTGTCATATATGTGGCATCTGAATTTTCAATCGCTTGTATTATTTCTTCACTACTTGCTCCTGCCAAAATCGCCAGCGCACTTTTTGGACCAACACCTTTGACTTTTAGTAATAATAAAAAAACTTTTTTCTGTTCTTTTGATTGAAAGCCATATAAGGTATTTGAATCTTCTCTTACTTGTTGACTAATATAAACTATAGTTTCATCATTTAGCGTATAGTGATATGGATTTGGTACTATCAATTCAAATCCTATGTTATTATTTTCCAAAACTATATTTGTAGGATTTATTTCTTGAACTATTCCTTTAATATAAGCGTACATTGTTTACTCCTTGTAATTTATTATCATATTATTATAGCACGATTTCGAAAAAAAATAAAAATAAAGAAATCCGTAATTCTTTATTTTTATTTAGATATTATTTATAAGAAATTTTTTCTACCATTTTTTTTGTAGGGTTTAAAATGGGTATGGAAATATTTTTATTTAATTCTTCTTCGATATAAGGAAAATGGGTACATCCTAAGATTAGTAATTCTACGTCTAAACTATCTATATATTGTCCAAGAGTTGAAAAATTATATTTATTTGAAATTTCTTCTGGTAATAGTTTTTTTTCTATATCTTTTACCATCTCCAAAAGAGTAATTCCTACTATATTTATGTCTTTGTTTTTCTCAAACATCACTTTCTCTATTCCTGCAAGCCCCTGAGCATTCGCAGTTAATACTAACACTTTTCTTGAATCTTTTGCTATATTTTCATATATTTGCAAAGGGGTGATAACAGTTATATCGTATCTTTTTGCTAATTTTGAAAAATCAACAGCTGCACTTAAAGAGTTGCAATATACAAATAAAATATTACACCCTACAATTTTAAATTCTAAAATGTATTTACCAATAATTTCTTCTTTACTTTTCACTGATGAGGTTTGAAATATTGTTTGTTCTGCTGGATTTTTTGAAACAGGAATTTTTATTAAATCGTCGTATCCATAACTAGTTAATATTTTTGCTCCCATTTCTGTATCTATTGGTGTACCTGCCATAATTGCTATTTTCATTAAACTTACCTACCAAAATTAAAATTTCTTTTTAGGATGTTTATCTATAACACCTGCATTGTTTTCTAATGCTTCAATTCCTTTTTCTGTCAAAGAATATCCTCTTATTTCTATTAAAGAAGTTAATTCTTTTTCCGAAATGTTTTCTTTTATTGATTTATGAACATCTTCTTTTTTCATTTTTGAGAGTCCCGAGATTTTTTTATCTTTTAATATTTTTTTTAATGCAGCTATAGTAGAATGTTCTAAAGAATCTTTTACTGTATCTATCTTAGCATAACCTTCTTTTACTAAACTTTCTAGATTTTTAGGTGCATCTATCCCGTAGCTATATTCGAAATATTTAGGATACATTCCTGGTTTTATACTTTCTGTAGTGAATGTTCCGAAATTAATTCTCCACAATAATATTATATCTCCTGCCAACAAACCTTCTGATGTTCTCTCCATATTTCTTTTCGGGACCAACTTACTTTTAGATAGTTCTACTTCTGCTAGCCAAGTTTCTGCATCTCTATTATCTGAAATATAAGGAATTTCTGCATAATCCTCATAATATTTTTCTATTTTTATTCTTTGTTCTGTTGATACCGCCATAAATATCTCCTTAGTTAAATTCTACAAAAATTTCCCCTATTAATTTTATTGGTTGTTGATTTGTATTATGATTTGCTATTGTTTTTTCATACCATACAACATCATGCCATTTATCAAATTTATACCCCACTTTATTAAAGTGTGCTACCTTCTCATACCCTTTTTTCTTGTGAAATTGTTCACTTCTATCATTAGGATACGTTATGCATGCTTCTATCGTGACTATTCCCTGCTGTTGTAAAATTTCTACCAACTTATCATGTAATTTTTCGCCAATACCTTGTCCACGCGTATTTACATCTAGATATATAGATGATTCTACTGTCCAATCATACGCTGCACGTCCTTTAAATGTATTGGCATAAGCGTAACCTATTATTTTATCATCTTTTTCGGCTACAATATATGGATACTTTTCTGAAATCAACTTTATCCTATCTGCAAATTCTTCTTCTGCCGGAACGTCGTATTCAAAAGTAATATTTGTTTCTTCAACGTAATAACTATAAATTTCTAATAATCTTTTTGTATCTTCTAGTCTTGCGAATCTTAGCTTAATGTTACTCATAATATATCACCTATAACTTCTAATATTTATTATAAAATTGGATTTTTATTAGGAGTTCCTGCTTTTCTTGGATATTTGTTAGGAGTTTCTTTCGTCTTTTTTATTTGCAAGATATGACGTTCTTCTCCCTCTATATAAAACAGGTTGTCATCTTCTAATTTTGCACCCATTAATGTTATTGCTTTTATAGCTTCATTTTTTTCTTCATCTGCTTTCTGTGCTTTAAGACTTAAAAAATACCCACCTTTCTTAACTAAAGGTAAACACAATTCAGCAAGAATATTCAATCTTGCTACGGCACGAGCAGTTACAATATCAAAACTTTCTCGATACTCTTTATTTTGTCCAATATCTTCAGCTCTACCGTGAACAAAACGACAATCTTCTAACCCTAATTCTTCTGATAATAAATTTAAAAATTTAATTCTTTTATTCAAAGAATCGACAATCGTCACCTCTAAATGTGGGTATATTATCTTTAAAGGAATTGACGGAAAACCAGCTCCACTGCCTACATCACATATAGATTTAACATTAGAAAAATCATAATAAAAAGAAGTTGCTATTGAATCATAAAAATGTTTTGTATAAAATTCATCTTCATCGCTTATTGCTGTTAAGTTAATTCTCTCATTCCAATAAGTAACTAGTTTATAATATTTGTTAAATTGATCTTTTTGTTTTTCTGTTAACTCTATATTATTTAATTTTAAATTACTATAAAATTGCTCTTTATCCATATTTTTTACCTTACTCTTTTTTGTTCCAAATATACTAATAAAATAGAA
Organism: uncultured Gemella sp.; assembly: GCA_945929765.1. GTDB lineage: Bacteria > Bacillota > Bacilli > Staphylococcales > Gemellaceae > Gemelliphila. The sequence continues at coordinate 2,049 of CAMEOL010000019.1, read as the reverse complement.
ATATCTGCTGGATTAACTCCTGAAATACGTGATGCTTGTCCTATAGTTAACGGCGAAACTTTTTTCAATTTTTCTCGTGCTTCTAAAGCTAAACTAGGAACAGCGTCATAATCAATATTTTGTGGAATTTTTTTTGCTTCCATTTTTCTCAATTTTTCTACTTGTTGTAATGATTTTTTTATATATCCTTCATACTTAACTTCTATTTCTACTTGTTCAATTACTTCTTGTGGTAATACTACTTCTTGGTTAGCTAAATACATTATATCGCTATATGTTAACTCTGGGCGTCTTAATAAATCAACAGCTAGTATCCCATCTCTAAGTTCCGCAGTATTTAACTTAGTCATCTTTTCTATAACTTCTTTTGTTGGAGTAATTCTAAATGTTCCTAATCTTTCAATTTCGGCATTTATCATATCTCTTTTATTACAAAAACGTTCATACCTATCTTTTGAGATTAAATTGTATTTATACGCCTTATCACAAAGTCTGATATCAGCATTATCATGACGAAGTAATAATCTATGTTCTGCTCTCGATGTTAACAGTCTATAAGGTTCGTTTGTTCCTTTTGTAACTAGATCGTCAATTAAAACACCTATATATGCTTCATCTCTTCCTAATATAAGAGGTTCTTCTCCTAAAACCTTACACGCTGCATTAATACCCGCTATGATACCTTGTCCAGCTGCTTCTTCATAACCACTAGTTCCATTTAGCTGCCCAGCAGTAAAAAGTCCTGATATCAATTTTGTTTCTAAAGTTGGCCAAAGTGTAGTCGGATTTACAGCATCATATTCTATAGCATAACCATTTCTCATTATCGATGCATTTTCTAGTCCTGATATAGAGTGAATCATATCTCTTTGAACGTCATCAGGTAACGACGTTGACAAGCCCTGAACATATATTTCTTTTGTATCTCTTCCTTCTGGTTCTAAAAATAGTTGATGGCGCTCTTTATCACTAAATCTAACATATTTGTCTTCTATACTTGGACAATATCTTGGTCCTGTTCCTTGAATAACTCCCGAATACATAGCTGAACGCCCTAAATTCTTATCTATAATTTCATGCGTCTTTGCATTCGTATAAGTTAACCAACAAGGTATTTGATCTTTTACAAATTCTGTAGTTTCATAACTAAAAGCATAATCTTTATCATCCCCTGGTTGAATTTCTGTTTTAGAAAAATCTACTGTATCTGCATTCACTCTAGGGGGTGTTCCTGTTTTAAATCTAACTAAATCAAATCCTAATTGTTCTAATTGTTTTGCTAAATCAATAGATGGCATTTGATGATTCGGACCTGAAGAATATTTTATATCACCTATTACTATTTCTCCACGTAAATATGTTCCAGTTGTAATGACAACCGACTTCGCACCATAAATAGTACCAAGCATAGTTTTTACACCTAGTACTTTATTATCTTCAACAATTAATTCTTTAATCATTGCTTGCTCTAAATCTAGATTCTCTGTATTTTCTAATAAATGCTTCATTTCTAATTGATATTTCACTTTATCTGATTGCATTCTTAGTGCTCTCACTGCAGGTCCTTTAGCCGTATTTAGCATTCTAGTTTGAATATTTGTTTTATCAGCTATTCTCCCCATAGCTCCACCTAATGCGTCTATTTCTCTAACTACTATCCCTTTAGCTGGTCCCCCCACACTAGGATTACACGGCATAAATCCAATTGTATCTAAATTTATTGTTACCATGAGTGTTTTTGCACCTTTTCTACTTGATGCAAGTGCAGCCTCTATTCCTGCATGCCCTCCTCCAATAACAATAACATCATAATTTCTATAAATTTCAGTCATAATTCCTCCAAATATATTTTATATAACTTGCAAAATTATGCTTTCACCAAAATTTTGATTAGTTTTATTTCCTAATAATACCATAAATATATATATATTTCCTAGCATTTAAATCAATTTAACGAAACTTTAAATTATTTAGTACTATTAATATTTCTAAATTAAATTTTAATTTCTATGTAATATTCAATTAAATAATAATAAGCGTTACAAAAAA